>JAFGOE010000078.1 GCA_016926625.1 Candidatus Zhuqueibacterota bacterium | reverse complement strand
CCCATCCGGGCAGATCTCGACCAGCGATGGAATAATCACTATCCGTCCTCACTTTCCTGCCCTGGTACAGTCCCCATATAATCAGCAACGCTAAATAGGCTATCATGACAATCAATATCTGTGTCTGATGTTCCATAAACCACTCCTCTATCATGTGTTGAACGAAAAACAGTCATATCGGACGACAAGATAAGCTTGTCCCCCTCGATGCATATTGATGATGCTGCTTATTTTTTCCTATGTTACATAATATGAAAAAAAATGAATGAATTCAAGGTTTTACTTTTCATCATGGAAGATTATACGGAACTTTCTGGGAAAAATCCGTATAAACAAACGATATATTTACAAATTTTTAATCGCGTCAATCCATTTATGAGGTGATGTATGATCAAAAAAATATCAGGTTTTTTGGTTTTATTGCTTTCGCTTGGTTTATTCTTACAGTATAACGCCATCGCGGATGAGGGTATGTGGACGTTCGATAATCCTCCTACCAAACTGCTGCAGCAGCAATACAATTTTACACCGACAGCCGATTGGCTGGATCACGTCAGATTGTCGAGTGTCCGATTTATGGACGGCGGATCAGGTTCTTTCGTCAGTCCCAACGGCCTGGTGATGACCAATCACCACGTCGCCATGTTTCAATTGCAGAAATTATCGACCGCAGAGAATAATTACGTGGCTACTGGATTCTATGCGGCAACGTTGGATAAGGAGCTTAAATGCCCGGACCTCGAGGTGAATATTTTAGTGGATTTGAAGAACGTTACCACCGAGGTCAGAGCGGCAATAACGACCGACATGAGCGAAGCCGAGGCGTTAAAGGCACGCGATGCTGAAATCGCCCGTCTGGAAAAAGAGAGCCTCGACGCCACCGGAAATCGCTCCAATGTGGTGAACCTGTATCACGGTGGCGAGTACTGGCTCTATGTTTACAAGAAATACACGGACGTGCGGTTGGTGATGGCGCCGGAGCGGCAGGCAGCTTACTTCGGTGGCGATTACGATAATTTCACTTACCCACGCTACGATCTGGATGTCGCCTTTTTCAGAGTCTACGAAAACGATAAACCGGTCGAGTCACCCCATTATTTCAAATGGAGTGCCAGCGGAGCGGCTGAGAATGAATTGGTGTTCATCATCGGGAATCCGGGCTCAACCGATCGCTTGCTCACCTACGCACAGCTCGAAGTGCAACGGGATCACACGCTTCCCATGCTCCTCAATTATATCGATAAACGGATACAAATATTGCAGGACTACTCGCAGAAAGGTCAAGAACAACAGCGCCGCGCATTGGGGCAGATCTTCGGACTCGAGAATTCTAATAAGGCTTTGACCGGCATGCTCAACGGTCTCAAAGATAAAGATCTGATGGAAAAGAAAAAAGCAGACGAAGAGAAGTTCAGACAACTGGTCGCCAGCAATCCCGAATGGAACGAGAAATACGGAGATGCCTGGGACATCATCGCCGAAGCAGCCAGTAAAAGCGCATTGACCGCGAAGGAACGATTCTATCAGACACTGCGCAGTGGCCGTTTGACGCAATTTGCCACACAGATTGTTCGCTATGTCTCTGAAATTAAGAAACCTGATGCTGAGCGACTGGAAGGTTACCACGACTCCGAATTGGAGCCACTTAAATTTAACCTGCTGTCTCCGGCACCGATATATAAAGATCAGGAACAGGCTATATTATTGGGGACATTGAAGATGTCGGTTGAGGAGTTGGGCACCGATGACGAATTTATTAAAACGATACTCGACGGCAAGTCGCCTGATGCCGTGGTAACTCATCTAATTACAAAAACGAAATTAGACGATCCGGCATATCGTGAGGAATTGATCAAAAAAGGGGAGAAGGCCGTCCTCAAGTCGTCCGATCCTCTCATCCAACTTGCCCTTAAAATCGATCCCTATATGAGAGATAAAATCCAATGGTACCGTGATAACGTCGAAAGCATCATGACCCGTGAAAGCGAACGAATTGCCGAAGCACGTTTCGCGGTATACGGCAAGGATACATATCCGGATGCGACATTCACGTTGCGACTCGGTTACGGAACGGCGAAAGGTTATCCGTACAATGGGACGATCGCACCGTATAAGACGACGCTCTATGGTCTTTATGACCGTGCATTGAGTTTCCGGGGAAATCCCGCGTTCGCACTCCCGCAGCGTTTCTGGGATCGAAAGGACAAACTCGACTTGAGTACACCGGCTAACTTTGTACACACCTGTGACGCGGTCGGCGGTAGCTCAGGATCGCCAACCATCAACGCCAACGCAGAAATCGTCGGCATTTTGTTCGATGGCAACATCGAAAGCCTGGTGGGCGATTACTATTTCGATATCGAAAAGAACAGGTCCGTCTCGGTTCATTCATCGTATATCATGCATGCATTGAGAACGCTTTATGATGCGAACGAACTTGCGGACGAAATCGAAAAATGATAATATTTGGTAGACGTGCGATGCACCTTCCAGGTGCGTCGCACGTTATGTATGTGATCGGTATTGCTTTTGAAAATGAACGGATCCACTTTCTCTTCATGCATCCATTAGAAAAACTAAATTCATAACTGTAATCCAGTCGCCATATTTTGTATCGTTGTTTTACTCCCTTCTCGCGATATGGTCCTGATACTACATTACCGTCTCATCTCAAAAACAGCATCCTGATTTTGTCGGTGTGATACCCGATCGTCACAAGACAAATGTACACACCCGTGTTGACTACACATCCCTCTGAATTCGTACCGTCCCATACGTATCGTTGATATCCGGAGTGATCAATCCGCATTCGGACTGCTTTGACAAGCTGTCCCAATGTGTTGTAAATACTAATGGTCGCCGTACTGCTTACCTCATCCTGCGGTACCTGAAAAGAGATGCTGGTCTCGCGATTGAACGGATTGGGATAGTTTTGTAGTAATCTAAATTCGCGTGTTGATTTAACCTCCAGCGGTCTATCCTGCAAAGCAGTCGGTTCGATTTCGAAGGAATAAATAGCGCTTGTTGTTCCGACATATAAATTCCGCGGATCATGTCTTCCCACCATCAGCGTCGTGAAATCGAGATCTGTCAGATTTTGTGTGATATCGATCCAGGAACGTCCTAAATTGATCGATTCGAACACACCCGAACCGCGAACTGCAATAAACAGGTGATGCTGTATCGTTCCCGTCATAATGCAGTTATCCGACATGACCATGCCGGCGATATTTATAAAACCAGCCATCTGTACCCACGTATGTCCCCAATCCGGACTCTGATAAACACCATCCCATCCTGTCTGTCCTGAAGTAGCCGCCATCATGATCGGATGGTCATCCACATTTTCAACGATGACCGAGACAACGTCCAATCCGCTTATCTTGTGATTCATTACATGTCCATCCGGATGGATCACGAATAGTCCGTCGCCAGTTCCGAGATAGAGAGGAGGACCGAAACTATAGGGGCTTAACGACGGTTCGAAGTCGAAACAATTGATCCGTACGGCTCGAGAATCACCCGGTGTGATGTCGCACTCAGTCCAGATTGAATCGTGACGAACATAGAATTCATCTGCATAGTAAGAGGGATTAAAACCAGCGGCGCGGACATCTAAAAATGCGTTCCAGGGCGCAGCTAACGCGGTGACTTCATTTCCCGGGAAATGGGTATCATACCAGGTTAACCCACCATCCTCGCTGATGTATACATTGCCATGACGGTCTTCAGGGATATCCGAATATTCGCCGGTCCCTAACAGAATCGTCGGCGTTGTCCAATCCAATACAGGATGAAAACCTGCTTCTATCTGTGTGATATGAATCTTTGTAGAATCAGCGAATTTCATGGGTTGCCATTGACCATCTTTCGCTGGTCTGT
>JAFGOE010000077.1 GCA_016926625.1 Candidatus Zhuqueibacterota bacterium | reverse complement strand
ATTTATTTCAATAACATATATGTTACAATTTGTTAATAAATGAAATAGAAATAAAATATTTTGTATTGAGCTAAA
Organism: Candidatus Zhuqueibacterota bacterium; assembly: GCA_016926625.1. GTDB lineage: Bacteria > Zhuqueibacterota > Zhuqueibacteria > Thermofontimicrobiales > Thiofontviventaceae > Thiofontadaptatus. The sequence goes on along the minus strand of JAFGOE010000077.1, from coordinate 47,468 downwards.
ACACAATCAAATTGACCTTTGTCTCGTTTTGAAACAAAGCTTCATCCACAGACAGGAGGAAGTCGAAGGGTAAAAAGAGGTAACTGAGGAGATTATCAGTCCGGCGCGAGCTTTGATTATCGTTTCAATCTATCCCAAAAGGACTTCTTGATTTTTTTTTCGATAGGGATCGGTTCAGCGTCGTTCACCAGCGCTTGGCCGTCGATCGCGATTTTAGGGTTCGTGTAAAATAATTGCTCAGCCTTTATCGTCCCGTAATTATTCTTAACGATCTCGTATATTTCTCTAAGTCGGATAGATCGATGTTCGTTATTATGCCCATCGCTGGCCACGAAATGAACCAGATTATGATCCAGCATGGTAAATGCGGTTTGTTTCGCCTGGTCACCATACTTGCCCAATATACTGGACGCATTAATCTGCATTAGCACCCCCCGGTGAACAAATTCGTAAATGAATTCCGGTTTACGTTGAAATCCCACATTTCGTTCAGGATGGGCAATAATGGGGATTTTGCCATCCAGCAGAAAATTGAAATATTTTTGTGCCACAAACCTCGGTATCTCTGACATCGGAAGTTCGGTAAGGAAGTACTTCTTATTGTTGTTGAAGGTAGAAATGGCGTGATTCAGGGTCATATTAGGCTGCGCATAGATTTCGCAGCCGAGATAAATTTTTATATTTATATTCTGCTTACTGATTTTTTTTGTCAATTCAAGATAATTGGCTATAATTTTTCTCTCAATGCGTTCATAATCACTTTCTGCCAGGATATGGGGGGTCGCTACCATTGCGATGATTCCTTGAGACTCAGCCGATTTGACCAACTCCATGGACATTTCCCAATCCTGTGCTCCGTCATCGACATAAGGAATAATATGTGAATGTATATCAATAATCATGGACACTGCGATTCGTTTCAAGTTTCTATTTTGTGATGAACAGCCATGGCAAATTGTCTTATCCGTCCCTGTTCGAGTTTATTTTCCAGAACATTACCGGTGACGATAAACGAGGCTCCTGCGGCCACCTTTTCTCGCGCCAGCTCGGGCGATGTGATACCTCCTCCGACGATTACCGGTATGGAAACATAATTCGTCACCTGATGAATCATTTCATTGGGTACAGTGTGAATCGCTCCGCTACCTGCTTCGAGGTAGATTAATTTCATTCCCATATATTCGGCGGCCAGCGCGTGCGCGACGGCGATATCATACTTATCACGAGGAATGGGGCGAGTATCGCTCATAAACTCCGCAGAGGTCATTTTACCCGATTCTATCAGCATATAGGCGGTCGATATCGCTTCCAGACCAAGCATCTTTATCACCGGAGCGGCCAGAATCTGTTTTCCCATGAGCACATCAGGATTTCTGCTGCTGATGATCGACATGAATAAAATCGCATCAGCATGTTGTGATATCTGATTGGTACCGCCCGGAAATATAACAACGGGTATACTGACATGTGATTTAATTTGCGTAACGAAATCGTCAAATACGGAAAACAACAGGAGACTACCGCCGATGAAAATTACATCCGCCCCCTCTTTTTCTGCCTGTTGTGCGATGGCGATACTCTGTTCGACAGATTGTTTGTCCGGATCGATCAAGACGATATATCCGGCACCCTTTTTCTCCCGGATTTCTAATAATGTATCCAGTGTATTCATGATCACGATTGTCCCAATAATTCCTTTAAGATGGATTGTGCACTGTTCAATGCGGCATCGACTTTCGACGCGTCTTTCGCCCCGGCTAGAGCGAGATGCGGGCGTCCCCCACCACTTCCCCCTGCCACCTCTGCCACCATTTTTACGATATGACCCGCATGCAGCTTTTTATTTTCGATCAGATCATCGGTCACGACACATAGAAAATTGATCTTTCCGTCGATTTCACTCGCCAGGACGGCTATTCCGGATTTCAAACGGTCCCTGATCTGATCCCCTGTATTTTTCAACGTGTTCACATCCGGAGTATTGATTCGACCGACGAGCATCTTAAATCCGTTAATCGAGACGGCATGATCGACGAGCTTTACGATTTCCTGGTGACTGCTTTGAGCCTTGATACGTTCTAACTCTTTTTCGAGCTTTCTTCGTTCTTCGACGAGCTGATCCAATTTATCGATCACCTGGTCTTCAGGGACGCTGAGTTTCTCCTTTATTTGTTCCACCAGACGTCGTTCATGGTTAGCGACCTTCAAAGACTCTTCTCCAGTGACCGCCTCGATCCGTCGTACACCTGATGCCACACTTGATTCAGACACAATTCTGAAAGACCCCATCTGTCCGGTGTTCGTGAGATGCGTACCCCCACAGAGCTCCTTACTGAAATCGTCGATTACTATCATTCTCACACGCTCACCATATTTTTCTCCGAATAACATCATGGCGCCTTGTTCTCTTGCATGCTTCAAGGTCAATTCGGTCGCCTCGACGGGTATGTTTTCCATTATTTTCTCGTTCACGATCCGTTCGATCTCATCGATCTCGTGGGATGATATCTTTTCAAAATGCGTTAAATCAAATCGTAACCGTTCCGGGCTGACGAATGAACCGGATTGATGCACATGTTTTCCCAGTACTTTTCTCAGAGCTGCTTGTAATAGATGAGTCGCCGTATGATTTCGAGCCGTGCTCATACGCCGCCTCTTGTCGACCTGTGCGGTAACCGCAGGATTGATCTCTCCCGCAGGCAACTGTCCCTTCGCAATGTGTACGATTTTTTCACCCTCATGCATCGTATCCAGGACGTCCAACTCGTAAAGATCCCCCACAATCTTGCCTCTATCACCGATTTGTCCGCCAGATTCACCATAAAATGGGGATTTATCTAAAGTTAAAAATATTAGATCATCTTCTACTTTAACTTTTCTAATTATTGCATTATCCTGCAATTTATTGTAACCGACAAACTCTGAATCTGGGCCAGTAGTGATCGTCTTCCAGGTCTCGTAATTGAAATCGATGGCGTAATGCCACGTACCCGCTTCGCGGGCACGTTTTCGTTGCTGCTCCATCTGCTCCTGAAAACCCTCGATATCGACGATGAATCCATTTTCCTCCGCCATCAGCTGGGTCAGATCGAGTGGAAAACCGTATGTATCATATAAACGGAAAGCCTCATGACCGGGGACTACCGTCCGAGTACCCTTTTTCAGCTCCCGTATGAGTTTATCGAACAATTCGATACCTCTATCCACGGTGTTATTAAAACTTTCCTCTTCGGCTTTGATGACCATCGACACATATTGATGTTTATCCTCGATTTCAGGAAAGGCATCGCCCATGATATCGACCACCACGGGTACCAGCTTATAAATAATCGGTTCATGAACGTTCAATTTACGTGCAAAGCGTGCCGCGCGTCGTAGTATTCGTCTGAGCACATATCCTCTTCCCTCGTTCGATGGTAGTGCTCCATCGGCGATGGCGAATGTTAATGCCCTGACATGATCGGCGATCACCCGATGCGGTATGCCGCGGTCGTTTGAATCATACTCTTTTCCTGATAATTCGACCAGCCTGGCAATGATCGGAGTGAACAGATCCGAGTCGTAGTTCGACTTAACTCCCTGTAACACGGCGGTCATCCGTTCGAATCCCATACCTGTATCGATATGTTTATCCTTGAGCTCAGAGAGAGAGCCATCCTGTTCGCGATTGTATTGAATAAAAACGAGATTCCACAACTCGATGTAGCGCGAACAGCCTGCATTGACAGCACAGGTATGGCCCGGTACATGCTGCTTATCACAGGCTTCAGCACCCAGATCGATGTGAATTTCTGAACATGGTCCACATGGTCCTATTTCGCCCATTTCCCAAAAATTATCTTTCTCATCGAACCTGAGCACATGGGAAGGATCGATATCTGTCATCTGCCTCCATAGCGTCTCCGCCTCATCGTCATCTCTGAATACAGTGGCGTATAATTTCTCTTTGGGAAGCTTCCACACATCGGTTAACAACTCCCAGGCCCAGGAGATCGCCTCTTTTTTATAGTAATCACCGAACGACCAATTACCCAGCATCTCAAAGAAGGTGTGATGGTACGTATCTTTTCCGACCTCTTCAAGATCATTATGTTTTCCGCTCACGCGGATACATTTTTGAGAATTCACTGCGCGACGGTATTCTCGTGTTTCCGAACCCAGAAAAATATTTTTAAACTGGTTCATGCCGGCGTTCGTGAACAGTAATGACGGGTCATCGAACGGGACGACGGGTGAGCTCGGAACAAATTTGTGATTCTTTGCTTTAAAAAAGTGTATAAATGTTTCTCGTACATCAGCTGCTTTCATAGGTCTCTGTTATAACTCCACATTTTCTAGTACGTACCGGACGATGTCATAGCTAAATCCCCGGCGTAATAAAAGGTCGTTGATCTGTTTTTTTAATTTTAATTTGTCCGTACAATCTCTTTTCTGCAATATTTTTTTCTCAGCCAGTTCCAGTGCGATGTTCGCTTGATCTTTTTGCGAAAAGACTTCATCGATCGCCATATCGATCAGATCATCATGTATGCCTTTACGTTTTAGTTCAGAGCGTAACATAAATTCACCGCAGGGCCGGGATAGCATTTTATTCTTAGCGAACGCTACAGCAAATCGTCTATCATCCACAAACATCAAGCGTTGTAACTCGGTGATAACCCATGCTACAACTTTCTCATCATAACCCAGTGTTACTAATTTATCATGAATTTCTTTTTCACTTCGATCACGATATGATAAAAACCGTAAGGCTCTGTCCTTGGCACACTTCTTATTATCGGCGAGACGGATGTCGTCTATCTGCTCCTGTGTTAATTTGACACCTTTGTAGAGGCCGAAAGCGATGAGTATATCCTGGTCCACTCCGAAGGCAAACTCATCGCTAATAAAGACAGAGACACGATTCTTATTTTTTTTCTGAACTTCAATTTTGGTTATTTCGAACAATTCACTGTTTTTTATCATTCGTCTTTGGTTCTTCTACAAGGGCTAATAGTTTACGTACTTTCAGGTCGATTTCCTTGAGTACATCCGGATTTTCTATCAGGAATCGCTTTACGTTCTCGCGGCCCTGTCCCAGGCGTTCATCACCGTATGAGAACCACGTACCGCTTTTATCGATGATGTTATTGTTTACCGCCACATCAACGATGTCGCCCTCTCTGGATATGCCGGTTCCGTACATGATGTCGAATTCTGCCTCTCTGAAAGGCGGGGCCACTTTATTTTTTACAATCTTAACCTTCGTTCGGTTTCCGATCGTCGCATCTTTATCCTTGATCGATGCAATACGGCGTACGTCCATACGCACGGATGCGTAAAATTTAAGCGCCCTGCCACCTGTGGTCGTCTCCGGTGAACCGAACATGACGCCAATCTTCTCTCGGATCTGATTGATAAAGATGACGCACGTGTTCGCTTTGCTGATGGCACCAGACAATTTTCTCATCGCCTGTGACATGAGTCGCGCCTGCAATCCCATCTGTGCATCACCCATTTCACCCTCTAACTCTGCTCTTGGTACCAGTGCTGCCACGGAATCGATCGTTATGACATCGATTGCACCGCTTCGCACCAGGGTCTCCGTTATTTCCAGGGCTTGTTCCCCTGAATCGGGTTGCGAAATCAATAGATCATCTGTATTGACACCTAAATTTTTCGCATACGTCGCATCCAAAGCATGCTCAGCATCGATAAAAGCGGCTAACCCTCCCTGTTTTTGAGACTCCGCTATAATATGCAGAGCCAGCGTCGTCTTTCCCGATGATTCCGGTCCGAATATCTCGATGATTCTGCCTCTTGGAACTCCTCCGACACCGAGTGCTGCATCCAAAGAGATCGATCCCGTTGGAATGATTTTCACTCTGCTAATGACTTCCTTATCTCCTAAACGCATCAAAGAACCTTTTCCGAATTGTCTGTCTATCTGACTCATTGCCAGATCTAGTGCCTTCAGTTTCTCGCTCTTCTCTTCAGCCATATTTCAACTCCGATTCTATTTAGGATTTTAGTTTAATAATTTGTAAGGGTGTATAAATCGATCCTGCTGGATTTAATTCACTCTTCATCAGGACGATTTCGGCCACATCGAACGTTCCGCCTTTGAAATCTTTCTGTTGCAATAAATTTTCAGTTATACGTTCAATATTTTTCTGATCCCTCACACGTCCGATCGTCAGGTGGATGGTAAATTTTTTCTTTTCCGCTTCAAATCCAATGCTATGCAAAGCATTTTCGATACGTTTCACTATATCTTCCACGATCTGATCGTGCCCAAAACCAGATACCCATAAGACACGAGGCCGATTGACGTTCGGGAAGCCTCCCACACCCCCTATGGTTATCGTAAAACGACTTATTTCTCGTACAGCATCCTCCAGCACAGCAGCGATGCGTTCGATCCGGTTTTCTTCGACATCACCTAAAAATTTCAACGTGATATGAATATTGTCGGCTTTGACCCAACTGACATTCGCTTCGTTAGTTTTCAAAGTCTGCTGCAACTGAGCAATGCTTTTCTTGATCGATGATGGTATTTCAATAGCAATAAATGTACGAATTTTACTCATTTTTTTCCCGATTTCTCATAAATATAGATAATTGATGGAAGATAATCAAGATATATTTTTTAAAACATGTCCTCGCGGAGCACTCCGTTGATCATACGCAATGCGTTCTGAGCGATTCTCTCCCGAGCAAAACTTTTATCATACAGCCTTACTCCGATTTTCTCGTTCCTGCTTATTGTATCGCAAGAGACAATGATATTTACATGGCCTGTCTGATCTGTCGCGTCATTCGATTGAGTGTATGAGAGTCCTGATACATAGACCATCAGATCCGCTTTCGCCTTTGTTCTGATCTCTTTGATCAACGGATCGGACAACAGCATAGGATCGGTTATCGTCTCATCTCTCTGCGGATCATGATCCGTCCAATCAAACAACTCACTCGCAGAACTAAACACCAATCCCTTCAATAAAACACTTTGCAACGCGTCGTCGCTTCCTCGGCCGCTCGCGAGTCGATAATTAACTAATCCGCCGGTAAACATTTCAATGACGACCAGGTTAAAACGTTTTTGATATAGCTGATTCATAATTTTCGCTTCCAGTACGTCGTCATTTTCGCCCCAGATGTAATCCGGTACTTTCGCGTACATGATATCTTTTACATGATCGATCTTGCGTATACATTCATCGCGGCTTCTCCCGCTGGCGGTAATTCGAATGTCGACACCCAGTGAACGAGGGAGGAAAGCAATACGGATTTCATCATCGATACCACGAAGGCGTTCCAATTTTTCGAACAGGTCTGACTCTGCTATACCCGTTGTCTTCAAGATATCAAACTTGATATAGTCATCCGATAGATCCTTTAAGAGCGGTAATACCTCCTCATCGAGGAAATATTTCATTTCATGCGGCACACCAGGAAGCACAAAGTAGATAACGCCATCTTGCTCCAATTTAAAAGCCGGAGCTGTCCCCACCTTGTTTCGAAGCACGGTTGCACCACGTGGCACATAGGCTTGTTCTATATTGACGTCGGCCATCGGTTTACCGAGACGCCTGAAAAAATCCTCCAGATCATGCAAAACATGTTCATTTAAAATCAGCTCGTTATCAAAATATTGAGCGATAACCTTTTTCGTCAGGTCGTCATTTGTAGGGCCCAAACCTCCGGTGGTAATAATGATATCCGCGCGCTGAGACGCCATTTGCAGTGCGCTGATCATATCATCATGATCATCACCGACCATGGTGATCCAGGTCGTATGTATACCGACTTCAAAGAGACGCTTACCCATGTAGGCTGCATTCGTATTGACCGTCTCACCGATCAATAGTTCATCACCGATCGAGATGATTTCGGCTTTCATTCTCATTATCCTTACCCATGATTGTTAGATTTACTATTCAACTATGAGTTATAAATCTCTAAACTAACAGGATGCGATGTTGGAGGAGGATGAGGAATTTACATAAGTAGAGTCAGCGCATAGTAAAGTTGAATGATCACATTACTGAAAACGCCAGCCAGTACATCATCCATCATTATTCCCCATCCGGACGGTAACATTTGACTCTGTTTGATTGGGAACGGTTTGACGATATCGAAAAATCTAAAGAGTATGAATGATACGATGGTGATCGGTATTGTCTTTGGGAGAGCAAGGAGCGCGATCAACATACCGACAAACTCATCAATTACGACGATTTGAGGATCGTGACCTTTTTCCGCTCCGTAGAGTTCGATATCTTCGTTCTCAATTTGCGTTGCCGACAGCACGCCTAAAAAAAAGGTACATAAAACAATGAGTGACAGAGAGAGGACGTTCGTGGGGAAAACGTACCAGTAAAAAAGACACGCTACTATCGCACCACAGGTGCCGGGACCCACCGGGCTATATCCCACGCCCAATGTCGTTGCAACAAACCGTATCAATAATCTCATATTCAATCCGAACTCAGTTATAATTCCTGACCTGTTAGTGCCCAGATTAACACTTTTATCTGGTTTCTGTTTTCATAAAAATAGAATATTCCAGTGATTGCCGTAAAAATTGCGACGAAGGACATCATCATATTGATAAAATCTATCTCTGCCAGAAAAGTAGTCATTGGGTAACTGGTATGCTGAGCCAGCGCATAGCTATCGATCAAACTTACCATAAACACAAAAAATAAGGAAAGCATCTGAAAGAACGTTTTATATCTGGCCCACTGGCGCGTAACGATCGGTTGGTTTTTATATATGGCATAGGAACGTAATATTGTAATCAGCACATCACGAACAACAATCAGCAAAACAATCCATAATTTTATGTATCCGGCGTAGTAAAAACAGACTAACATCGACGACACCAGAATCTTATCCGCCAGCGGATCGAGGAATTTACCCCATTTAGTCTCAACTCCAAATTTTTTCGCATAATAACCATCGTATAAATCGGTGAGACTGGCGATACAAAAGATTACGAACGATGCAAATTTGAATATTACCTGTTCTTTAAAAAATAGGATCACACAAATCGGCGTTAAAATGATTCTCAAAATGGTCAATTGAGTCGGAAAATTCATTATAGTTACCTATAATATATATAGTTAATCGATATTTTACAAGTTTTACTTAAAAGGAAGTCTTCCTTCCATTGCTCTAGTTAGAGTTAATTCATCCATGTACTCTAAATCAGTTCCGATCGGGATACCGCGAGCGATACGCGTGATCGTCACATCGTATGGTGTGATGAGTTTATACAGATACAAGGCGGTTGCTTCGCCCTCGGTGTCCGGATTGGTGGCGATGATGATCTCTTTTACCCCGTCTATCATTCTGTTCAGTAATTCCTGGATCGTTAGATCATTTGGGCCGATACCGTCCAATGGAGACAGGGCACCACCGAGCACATGATAGAGTCCATGGTATTCACCCGTCTTCTCGAAGGCAATGATATCGCTTGCTTCCTCCACGACACATATGATCGATTGATCTCTACCCGGATCTGAGCAAATATCGCACAGGTCTGATTCAGATATGTTATGACATCGAGAACAATATTTTATTTTTTCTTTGATTGCAATCAGTGAATCCGATAACTTCTGTACCTCGTCTTTATTCAGTTTTAGCAAATAGAACACCAACCGCTGAGCTGATTTTTGCCCTATTCCGGGTAATTTAGACAGCTCCTCGATGGCGATCTGTAATGATTCGGTATATTTCTTCATTCGCGTCGTTCTCTGTTAGATGATCCCGGGAAACTTGAAACCGTCGGGCAAAAAGCTTAGTAATCCCCCGGACATTTCGCTCATTTTCTGAGTCGCGATCTCCTGAGCTTGTTGCAGAGCCTGATTCACCGCTGATAAGATCAAATCTTCTAGCATCTCTTTGTCTTTGGCTTGTACGATCTCATCATCGATCTTGATCGAAATGATCTTCATCCTCGCATTCGCGATCACTTCGACCATACCACCCCCTGATGAAGCAGACACGGTGATCTCTTCCAGACTGTTCTGAAGTTTTGTTAATTCTTCTTTTATTTTGCCTGTATTTTTCAATATGGATGCAAAGTCATAAAGCCCCATTGCGTTCTCCTAAAAAGGATTATCGAACCAGTTCACCATCGAACACCTCTAAAATCGTTTTAATTTGAGGGATCCGGTTCGTTAATTGTGACAGATAATTCTCAGAGTAATTGGCCATCACACGTGAATCGGTAGACGGTGCATTTCCCTTGATGCATTTCAAATGCAAATGGACATTAAATAATTTGTACAAGATGGTCTCCAGAAGCGGCGCATATTTCATAACCGATTTAATATGAAAGCCGTTTCTGGATCCAAAACTGATGACCAGCGTATCGCCCTCCAGATATGAAGGTTCACCTTCATTCAAAAAGGATCCGAGGGCAATTTTATTTTTCTTCACATCATCGACGAACTGATGCCATTTTTCTTTGATCTCAACGATGTCGATTTCGGCGACATCCTGTATATTCTGTCCCGCTTCGTCGTCGCTCGTACCGATGGCTGTGATCACTGATCCAGCGGATGGATCAGTCGGACTCACTTTTTTTTTTTCGACGTCAGGTGATGACGTCGTAGTAGCTGCGCTGGTGATATTACTTGCCATGAGCTGGTTTTTCAGTTCATGAATACCATCCAGCAGGTCATCGACTCGCTTGCTATTATCCAGGCGCAGCATGTTCAGCAGAGCGATTTCAAGTTTGAGTCTCGGATTGGCGCTGCGTTTTATGTTGATTTCGGTATCGGATGCGATCTTGATCAGCCGCAAAAGATCATTTTCACTAAAATCACTGCTGCAGGCGAGATAGCGTTTCGCATATGCATCAGTCGTGTACAGATTGTCTGCCGATCCTGTCACCTTCGCTATCAAAATATTTCTGAGATGTTCGTTTAAACCGCTCAAAAACTCATTCAGATCGAAACCATTAACAAAGATATCATCGATGAGATTGAGAGCCTCGTTTTGATCCCTCTTTTTGATAATATCGGTGGCACGAAAAAATATTTCATTATCGATAATTCCGAGCAAATTTGCGATGGACTTTCCAGTAATCTCATCTCCAGTAAAGGAAACAGCCTGATCCAGCAGACTCTGTCCGTCCCTCATGCTGCCATCGGCTTTTCTGGCGATGAGATGCAGGGCGTCCTCATCGATCGTGATCGATTCCTGGGTAGCGATATATCTCAGATGATTGATAATTTCAGTCTGGGATATTCTCTTAAAATCAAACCTCTGACACCGGGATAGGATCGTGGGTAAAATTTTGTTGGGTTCAGTCGTTGCGAAGATAAACATGACGTTAGGCGGTGGTTCTTCGAGTGTTTTCAATAGCGCATTGAAGGCGGAATCCGTCAGCATATGTACTTCATCGATGATATATATTTTATATTTACCATGCGAAGGTACATATTTTAATTTCTCTCTCAAATTTCTGACGTGATCGACTCCATTATTGGAAGCGCCATCGATTTCGAGGACATCGATGTTCCGACTCTGATTGATCTCGATGCAGCTTGAACACTGATTACAGGGTGTAATCGTAGGGCCTTTTGCACAGTTGATGGCCTTTGCAAAGATGCGGGCTATGGTTGTTTTACCCACGCCTCGGGGTCCGGCGAACAGATAGGCGTTCGCCAGGCGTTCGCTTTTGATGGCATTTTGCAGGGTCACGATCACATGTTTTTGATCGATAACCTCATCAAACGTCATGGGACGAAATTTTCTAGCCAGCACGAGGTAAGACATTGAAATCACTCCCCGAATTGCATTCAAGAGTATATAAATAAATGGGACAAAAATATTGTCCCGTCTGAGTTTGTCTCGCAAAATAATTAAGAAGCTGTGCACCCTGCTCTGATTACTCGTTCTGTATAGATATTTTAAGCAGCCAGCTCCAGCCAAGTAACCCGGCGGCACACAGAATAATATGCTTACCGCTGCTACCTTCCGGTCCTGACGGGTTTGGGCAACATTCTGTTGCGCTGGACTTTAACTATCAACACCGCTTACTTCAATAAGGTATACAGCGATATAACCTCGGCAAGGGCTTTCAACCCTGCTATAGCGGATTGCAGGTTACAGGGCACCGCTAGCTCCCCGTCTAGCACAGCCTCGTGGAGCAGATGGGAATCGAACCCACGACCTCCAGAGTGCGATTCTGGCGCTCTCCCAACTGAGCTACTGCCCCGATTTTGCGGAGAGAGAGGGATTCGAACCCTCGGAGAAGCGATAACCCCTCACACGATTTCCAATCGTGCTCCTTCGGCCAACTCGGACATCTCTCCTTTTCTATAAAAAAAACTTAGCGGAGAGGGAGGGATTCGAACCCCCGGTACCCGAAGATACAACGGTTTTCGAGACCGCCCCGATCAGCCAACTCCGGCACCTCTCCTCAGCTATTCGACCTAATGTTTTGAAAGAAACTCACCAGTATACTTTGACAACGATCACTCAACACACCACGTATGATCTGGTGCCTGGTATGAAATCGTTCTTCGGCTAACAGATTCACAACGGATCCACAGGCTCCAAAACGCGGATCTGAGGCTCCGTACACGACCAGGGGTATGCGTGAAAGCATGATGGCCCCGGCACACATGGGACAGGGTTCCAATGTGACATACATGGCTGTCTCATCCAAGCGCCATGAGCCGTTGTAATTTGCCGCAGCCGTGATCGCTATCATCTCGGCATGAGCCGTGGGATCCTGTAATGTTTCAATCAGGTTATAGCCCCGGCCGATAACCTGATTATCCTGAACAATAATCGCTCCCACCGGCACCTCTTTTTTTTCGAAAGCTTTATCCGCTTCCCTCAGTGCCAGTTCCATCCATTGTTCATGATCTAACATCCTGGGAGTCCATTATATTAAGAATTGTACGCCCGGAGGGACTCGAACCCCCAACCTCCTGGTCCGTAGCCAGACGCTCTATCCAATTGAGCCACGGGCGCACTTTTGTAGCGCGTACGGGAATCGAACCCGTGTTACCGGCGTGAGAGGCCAGCGTCCTGACCGCTAGACGAACGCGCCATGAAGTCGTCACTTTCGTACGCCCGGAGGGACTCGAACCCCCAACCCTCTGATCCGAAGTCAGATGCTCTGTCCAGTTGAGCCACGGGCGCCTCATTGTTTTGCTGGGGAGCAGGGATTTGAACCCCGGTTCCACGATCCAGAGTCGTGTGTCCTGCCGCTGGACGACTCCCCAATGGTATATACAAAATCTTATTTCAAATACGCTAACGCGCTGTCCAATCGTCTTAACACAGTGTCCTGGCCCAATAATTCCATCATCTCGAATAATCCAGGACTCACCGCATAGCCAGTCAACGCCAACCGGATCGGGTGTATCAATTTTGCTGCGCTAATATCTAATTGCTGCGCTAAATCCCGTATAGCAACCTCTATTTGCTCCGCGCGAAACGGTTCGGTTATCGACAAATTTTCATGAACCATCGATAACCACGAGATCAGCCGATCATCGTTCCAATATTTGGCACATGCGGCTTCATCGTAATGATCCGGGTCCTTAAAGAAATAAGAACCAAGCTCTACAAACTCATTTAATGATCTGACTTTTTGTTTGAACAGTGCTATGACCTTTAGAAGATAATCGTGATCAATACGACGGGTATCAAGTAATCCACTCGCCATTACTGACGGCAGTATACGGTCTGCTATCTCTTGATCAGGCATTTCGCTGATATATTGACCATTCATCCACTGGAGCTTCTTTTCATCGAAAATAGCATTATTTTTTGATATTGCATCGAGCGAAAATAATTCTATCATCTCTTTTCTGGATATTTTCTCCCGATTATCGCCCGGCGACCAACCTAATAACGCTAAAAAGTTAAAAAGAGCCTCGGGATGATATCCCATCTCCCTGTAATCCAGAACCGAAGTCGCACCATGTCGCTTACTTAGCCGCTTGCGATCTGTGCCAAGAATCAGAGGAACGTGTGTGAACGATGGCACATCCCAACCAAAAGCCTGGTAGATTAAAACCTGTTTCGGTGTATTGGAGACATGATCCGCACCTCGTATCACATGAGTGATCCCCATCTCATGATCATCAACAACTACCGCCATATGATAGGTCGGCGTTCCGTCCGATTTTAATAGCACAAAATCATCGATTTCATCGTTATTAAATTTCAAGGAACCAAAAACGGTGTCTTTAAATTGGGTGACCCCGTCTTCTATTTTCAAACGTAACGCGTAAGGTCTGTTACGCTGTAAATTATCCGCTATCTCCTCTTCGCTCAAACGAAGACAGTGACCGTCGTATCCATAACGATCCTTAATAGAATCGAGCCGCTCCCTGCTACAAAAACAACGATAAGCCTTTCCCTGTCCTAACAATTGATGACAGTAAGGACGATACAGATCGATGCGTTGAGATTGAAACAGTACGTCTTCATCCCACTGTAACCCCAACCAGGATAAGGCCTCGGTGATCTGATCGACCAATTTTAAATTTGAACGTGCTGTATCGGTATCTTCAATTCTTAAGAGAAATTTACCCTTATTTTTTCTTGCAAAGAGCCAGTTAAAAATCGCTGTCCTTGCACCGCCAATGTGCAGGTACCCGCTGGGACTGGGGGCAAATCGAACTCGTACTGTGTTATGGTCGCTCATCTAGGTTACCAATCATGGGCATTGACTACAGGACATAAATTTCAATCATCCACTGAATCAAGATCGATGCGGATGCCACCTATCCACTGGGTTAATACATTATAAATTAACACGATGAATCCGGCGAACACACTGTTAAAAAAGGCAAAAAACAAGGCCGTAAATAATATCATGACAAACGGTGTTATGATCGTAATCGACCTCATGCCGAATTCTACTTCATCGCCACCCATCTGTTGAAGCAAGGTCCCGATAAAACTAAAAATTAGAGCATGAAAAATACCGATCAGTGCGCCGATGAATAATGAAACGATGAAGATGATCTTGATCACCGATAAGATATCTATTTTTTTTATCTCGTATCGCATCGCTTACCCGCACTGTCTTGTGATCGGAATCCCATTCTCTATGACGCAGCGGAGAGGGAGGGATTCGAACCCTCGGTAGGCCGTAACCTACAACGACTTAGCAGGCCGCCCCGTTCAACCACTCCGGCACCTCTCCGTTTGTTGCGGAGGATGAGGGACTCGAACCCCCATGGGCGTAAACCCGGCGGTTTTCAAGACCGCTGCCTTACCAATTAGGACTAATCCTCCAGAATTTAAAATATACAAAAATTTATATTCTTAGTCAATATTTTTTTTATATTTGTATTTACCAAATTCCAGATCGCCTTGGGCTTCAAGAGTCCTTGCATTATGGGGCTGTATCAAAAGTCGCACTCTATGATATTTGACACAATTAATAGTAGTAAACATACCCCATCCATACAATAAGTGATATTTGACGAATAAATTCGTCACTACAAGTTAACTTACAATACAAACCCGAAGACTCTGTTCTGGATTCAGCCAACGACCGGCCCAACCGGCGAAATTAACTTAACCGTTTCACTAACCAACTCATCTCCTGCTGAATAGCGCCGTATGGACATATCTCATCACAACAAAAACATTTTATACAAATCGAATAATCGATTTTTGGTATTCCATTAACCGGAGTCATCGCCTGAACAGGGCAGTTTTCCACGCACAATCCGCACTTTTTACAGGTATCTTTGTTGACACAGGGTCTTACCCAGATCAATTTCCCGATCATGTCCATGATAAAATTGGGTATATAGCTTTGCAGTCGCTTCGACGGCAGGACCACGGGCTTTATCTCCAATTCATCAAGAGACAGACCAACGACATCGATGACGTCCAACCGTTTTTCCCCCAGACCACGTTCGTAAGCGATGGCCGTGGTTACAATTTCATCGTTGTTGAATCCCAAAAGGAAAGCCGCTATCGCATCGGTAGCGACGGCGTCCCTGCTTCCCAGTACATAACCCAGGTGCACAGGGTTTCCAGAGGACGGACCATTGCCCTCCATGGCGACGATAGCGTCCATGATATTGATCTGTGGTTTTACTGTCTCAAATACATCGACTAATATATCGGAAAATCCATCGACATCGGGAGCCATCCGGTGATAATCGGATTTCTTGATTCCGGGAATGACTCCGAACATGTTCTTAATGGCCCCCGTCATCAGCGTCAGGCTATGCGTCTTCAGTTTACACAGGTTGATCACTACATCGGCATCAGCCACTATGCTGGATATGAAATATGTATTACCTCGTACATGTTTCAACGTGACCTTAGAATTTTCAAAGGGAACCAGCCTCACTCCGGTCTCATCGGCGACTTGCTTCATGCCGGTAGCAAGCCAATTTTTCTCTATCGCTTTCGTCATGCCCGCGGGACTATCGCCAATAGTGATTTGTACGCCCAACGGTTTAATCAGGTTTACGACCGCTCTTACAATAGCAGGATGCGTTGTCACAGCCCGATCAGGTCCTTTTAACGAAAGGAGATTAGGCTTGATGTGAACTTTGAATCCTGGCTTGATAAGGTCTTGAATCATAATGACATCAAATAGGAGTCGCTCAACCACGGAGACGACCTCATCCTGCTGATAGGTATCACATTTGAGAAGTCCTACGCGACTTATTGCTTGATTCTTTTCTATATCCAATTTGTCCATATGATCTTTAACATCTTAAAAACATCTTACCAGGAAGCTGTCGCACTAGATTATCGAATTCGAGTGTCAGAAGATCAGCTAATATGCTGTTTGTGGTCCTTTTCAGGCTTCTCGCCAGTATATCGACATGGACGGGTTTATCTTCCGATAGAGAATCCAACAGCAATCGTTGTTCTGCAGTTAAACCGGCAATCTTATCATCCGCTCTGACACGATTCAATGTATGTTCGAGTTTGGGTGAAAGCTCTTCGAGAATATCGTTCACATCAGCAACCAGTTTTGCGCCTTCCTGAATCAGATGATTACATCCTCTACTCTTGCTGCTCGTTATATTTCCGGGTATACAAAAAACTTCCTTATTATATTCGAGCGCAAAATTTGCGGTAATGATCGCTCCGCTCTTAAAATCCGCTTCCGTCACTATGGTTCCGAGCGAAAGGCCTGCGATGATACGATTCCGCTTGGGAAAATTCGCCGCATCCGGAGCACTTCCCATTCCATACTCCGAGATGATGGCTCCATGCTCCAAAATTCGATGAAATAAATCTCGGTTTTCCGGAGGGTAGATGACATCGAGACCGGATCCGATTACCGCCAGGGTGCGTCCGCCTTGATTCAAAGCCGTGCTATGAGCAATGGTATCAACCCCGCGAGCTAAACCGCTGATAATACTGAAACCCAACTCGACTAATTCCCTGCTTATTTTATCCGTGACAACCTTACCATACGTGCTGGGTCGTCTCGTACCAACGATGCTGACAGCCACTGAATCCGCATGCACCATCTCACCGAGTACAAATAGCAGAACAGGTGGATCGGGTATTCTCCTCAGGCTGTCAGGATACTCCGCATCCCAAAACGTCACTATTTTTCCATTCAAACGCTCTGTTTTCTTAAGTTGTTCATCTCCATAGTTGAAATCGGTATAAGATTTGATATTTTGCGCTGTTTTCTGGTCTACACCTGATACTTGCATTAATTCCTGCGGCGAGGCCTTAAAGATCGCTTCTGTAGATTTAAATTTGGCGATCAGAGCTCTCAATCGTATCGATCCTATCCCGGATACATTCGAAAGATTCAATAATCCTGATCGATTAATATACATCATCGTACCTCAGTCTGACAAGTCATCTTATTCATTATTTAAAAAATTCCACATCATTTCCTTAGCAGTTTCCAATCCGTCTCCGGTCATAGCCGAAATTAAACAGTATTCGTCCTTATTTTTAAATAATTGCTTCAGATCCTTTTCAGTCGATCCGGGTAAGAGATCGATCTTGGTTATCATGACAAAGAACTTCTTTTTTAATAACCTGGGATTGTATGATTTTAATTCATTTTTAAGTGTATTTAGATCACCTGAGATATCAGGCGATATGGCTTCGATTAAATAGACTATAACCCGCGTGCGCTCGATATGTTTAATAAACTGAATGCCGAGACCTTTCCCAACATGAGCTCCCTCGATTATCCCGGGAATATCAGCGACGACAAACGTCTTGTCGTCCTTATATTTAACGATTCCAAGATTCGGTGCGAGAGTCGTGAACGGATAATCAGCGATCTTCGGATGAGCGGCTGAGATTTTTGATAACAGCGTCGATTTACCTGCGTTGGGAAAACCGACCAATCCGACGTCCGCGATCAGCTTCAATTCCAGGAAGAGGTTAAAGAATTGACTCTCCCCTCCATACTCAAAATATCTGGGAGCTTGATTGGTAGGCGTAGCATATCTCGCGTTCCCCCTCCCCCCTTTACCACCTTTTGCAACGAGCACCTCCTGATCAGCATCCACCAAATCAGCCAAGATTTCTCCAGTATCCGCATCCTTAATAATTGTTCCCTGAGGTACACGAATGATGCAATCAGCACCGTTTTTTCCGGTTTTCTTGGCACCTTGACCGTGCGAACCGTTACCGGCCTTATATTTTCGTTTATATCTGAAATCCAGTAACGTGGCGAGATGCGTGTCGACTCGAAAAATGACATCACCTCCCTTACCGCCGTCCCCACCATCGGGGCCGCCCTTCGGTACATACTTTTCCCGTCGGAAAGACAGACATCCGTTACCACCTTTTCCGGATTCAACCGTAATCTTCGCCTGATCGATAAACATCGTCACCCGCAGTATAATTGATGATTAAAGGTTCGACTGAAACGATTGGTCATCGCACGCCTCCCTGAACGATATGCGGAAAAATATACAGAAAATTTTGCGAGGAAGCAAGGTTTTTTTAAAATAAAAAGAAAAAGGGATTAGATATCCTTTATCTAATCCCTCGTGTGCGAAATCTATTTTAACTCATTAATTTTTCAAACTTTGCACGTATTCGAGTCGCTTCTTACGCGAATTTAAATTCAGTTTTCTGAGATGTTTCAATAGTTGGAAATAATTTATTTTCTCGTTTCCATAACGAGCCGATTTCAATTTTTTTAGTATTTTAATGCTGCTTATATCGGGCGATTCGATCACCATTTTCTTGATTTTATCATCGATCGAATGGCCAGGTCTTCGGGGCAGTTTATCCGCGGTATGACTCACGTCTTCTGCCTCACTCTCCTCGTCTGATGTATCGTATGATGTATCGTAAGAAGAATCGCGACTCGAATCATAATCCTCAGTGACCGCTTTGCCATAAGGAGCCTTCTCATGATCGGCAAATTTGCGCCTGCCGAAATCAGCAATCGCCTCTTCGATCGAATCGAACGCCTTAAGAATATAATGAAATTCTAACAGTTCAAAGACTTCAAAAACATCGGGCATCATGTTGACTAGCTTTAAATCCCCGCCTCTGTCCCTTATACCTTTTAACTCACTGATGAAAATTCCCCAACCTGCACTACTGATATAATCAACATTTCCTAAATCAATAATTATATTATAATTATTATTTTTTAAAAGCGATTCAAGGGAATGTTCTAACTCTGCCGATGTCGTTGTATCTATGTAACCACCCACTTTTATGATCGAAATATCATTATTCGCACCTGTTTGCTTCACAGATAATTGAATTCCTTCCATGATATTCTCCCGAAGTCTTTGTATGATATATCTTGTGAAATATAATAGAAATTACGTTAAAAGTCAATAGAAAAGTTCTGATTTAACTACTAATATAACTATTATTTATGGTTTACTTTTTCCAATATGGATCTGGCTTTTTCCACATTCTTCCGTATGTCGATTCGATTAGGATCTATTTCCAGAATTTTTTCCCACTCATTAATCGCTTTTTCGAAATCTCCCCAATTCGCGTAAATGATACCCAGATTTTCATACGCATCGACATCATAGGGATCTATCTCCAGCACGCGCTGATATTCTTTCAGAGCAGCATCGGCGTCATCATTTTTATAATAGGCATTACCGATGATCGTGTGAATCTCCTTGAAATCAGGATAAAATTTTAAAACCTGATTAAATTCTTTAATCGCGTTTTGGTAATCCTGTGACTTGTAATATTTTAGTCCTGAAAGTAGATGACGTTCTTTTAAAATTTTATCATAGATATTTTTTTCTGATTCTTCATCCAGCACATAGTTATTTAATACATCGTTCTCATTAAATTCCTTTTCCAGATCGATCTCATTTTTAGGTTCCTGATAGATTTCAGACTCCGAGGAATCCATGAAGGTGATATCATTTTCGATTTCTTCGAGCAGATCCGAAAAAGATAGATGGTCTAAAGTATCATCTGCCGCTTCTGGTGAAGACATCTTATAAAACTCTGCCTCTCCCTGTGTAATAAGGCTGTTCTCTTCATCGACCTCCTGGATATCGATCGACTCCTCAAAGTCTTCGTCTTCCTGTGCTGGAGAATTATTTTGTCTGCCGTTACCATCTTTATTTTCAAAACCTATGGTCGACTCAATGTCGACCTCATCGACGATATTTTCAAAATCTATCTCATCAGATGATCCTATATGTTGATCGTCATCATCCAGGATCAAATCGTTCTCATCGTCCTCAGATCTGTTGGTTTCCGCATGATGATCGTGCATAATGATCTGTTCGTCGGGAGAGCTTTCTTCATCTTCTTGCCATAAATCCTTGAAACTGAAATCGTGCTCCAGTTCAGCATCCGAGACGGATAGATCGGGGAAATCCTCTTCAACGTCGTTATCCAGTTTCTCTTTGCCGCGTGAGTCGTTCGCGAAAAGTTGATCAGTTAGGTTATCGTCGACATCAAAATGATCTAATTCGCTGATCGCTTCGTCGATGTGAGCATCTTCCTCTGCCGAGATGGTATGGTCCTTAGCTTCGTTACTTGTCACCTGATCTGATAACGAGTCTTCATAATCGTGTTCTGCAGGCAGATCCGGTGAGTCCTTAAAAATGTCAGTCCCAGCGGATGAAGGAAGTTCGACTGTCTCCGTTTCATCCTCGAACAGACCAGGTATGGATTCATCGAAATCTTCACTATGATCAGCAAAGGTGATCGAATCTCCGAAATCATCTGCCAGTTCGATGCTCTCGGCATGATCTTCGCTTTCAACCGGCGTTTCGTCTTCTTCGACAGATTCGGAGTAGAGATTAGAAATCTCATCCATGGTATGTTCAAAGTCAAAATCCGAATCGCTGTCATCATCAGATACAGAGACAGCGTCTGTATTTCCTTCCTGATCAGTTTCAGCTGCTTCAAAAATATCTTCATGATCGGCATCAACTTCCTGTTCCACGATAGAATCGGAAGCATCCAGTGCCTTTTCCTCGATCGGCTCTCGGAACGTATCGGTGTCACCTTCTTTCCGATTTTTATCGAGTAAATTTTCAATCGGAACACCCATCATGCTTTCGATGTAAAAATTATCATCGAAAGTGTCATCAACGACATCGGCATGTTCTTCCTGATCTACAGTCGATGGTTCCGAGGACGATTTTATAATTTTTCGTGGTCGAGTGGATTTTCGTTCTTCTTCCTGATCATCAAACCGTTGTTCATATTCCTGTCGATCATGAATTATCCTTCCGTCGAGCGTCAGCATAGGTGTTCCTGGCGGTTTCATTCTCTTCTTCTTACCTGCTCTGGCCACATATGCTTCACGCAATTGCCTGGTGTTTAATCGACTGCGCACCAGTTCATCATAGATGCGACTCTCATTGATTGATGTAAAGCCATATTTTTCGCTATTCAATTCCTCGCTAATCCGTTTAGCACCGAATTCAGGATGCAATTTAATGATATCATAGATTTTCGTCTTCTCCTCGATGCTAAGATGTTTCGCTTCAACGGAAATCGTATCATCGATTGAATACGCGTCCAACCCTTGCTCTTCGAAAATTTTCTTGAATTTATTATAATACGCATAGGTTGTTATACCTCCCTGTTCGCATGCTTCCTTGATATTCATGCCGTCCAGAATCAATTTATGCGCTCGCTGAGCGCGATTCAATTCAATTTTTTCCGGAGAACTCTTTTCTTTGATGGCGAGTAGTGTTATATCATCGTTCTGTTCGTAACCTTCGGTGAAAGTATAAATCTCCTCCTGTATCTTTTCGATAAAGGCATCGACTTGCAGAGCGCTATTGTTGCGGATGACATCGAGAAGTCGCTCTTCACCGAATAAGTCTCGATGATTATTCATCGCTTCTGTGATGCCGTCTGTATAGATCAAGAGGATATCATCCTCG
Source organism: Candidatus Zhuqueibacterota bacterium (assembly GCA_016926625.1). GTDB lineage: Bacteria > Zhuqueibacterota > Zhuqueibacteria > Thermofontimicrobiales > Thiofontviventaceae > Thiofontadaptatus. Next base: position 25,143 of record JAFGOE010000077.1, on the reverse strand, counting down.
GCCAGTTGAATCGTATCCGATTCGATCGAATTTTTGAACAGATCTTGATCCGGAAGAGAAATACCGACAGGAAAGCCTTTTGGATTAAGGTAATAGGTTTTCTTCGTACTCTGTCGGTAGAGAATCATAGGATTATGTCCTGCACTCGCGTAATTCAATCGGCGCTTTTTGGAATCGATGATGACGTAGAAAATAGTGACGAACATGCCCTTTTTCATATCCTTTACGACGAAATCATTTAGCCGACCCAGCACTTCTGAGGCTGATTTGACACCTCTAGCCTCTGTTCTGAGTGCAGTTCGTATCATGGTCATGATCAATGAACCCGGTACGCCTTTTCCAGAAACGTCTGCCACAACAATTCCCAGTGAGTCCTTATCCACCTCAACGAAGTCGTAATAATCTCCCCCTACTTCTTTGGCCGCTTCGTAATACGAGGCAATTCGATAGCCTTCGATTTCAGGGACAAACGGTGGCAGAAGCGTTTGCTGAATATCCTGAGCCAGCTGCATCTCTTTCTGTAATCTCTCTTGCTCAGCAAGATTTTCCTGGGACTTTCGAAATTTATCGGTGATTTCGCTGAAGGCCTTGGCAATTTCTCCTAATTCGTTACCCGTATCAAAGTCGATTTCGTCTTTGACCTCACCATGGCCCAACTGCTTCACCCAGTCGGATAATTTCCTGAATGGATTCATCACAATATAGATTAAAATAGCGATTCCCAGGTAACCAATCAATAGTATGGCTATGGCCAGACGTAAATCCTGTGCTCGTTGGGCATTGACTTTGTTCTGTACGAAATCCTTACGTATCTGAAGATGAGTCTCCCCGAGCTTCCGATCGGTGAAATCGGTGATAGGGGAAACGACATCGTAAATTTCAACATTCTTTTCTTTTAATTTGTAACGAAATATATTTTGCTGAACGACTTCTCTTTCATCTGGCAGGGTAAATATCGTATACATAGCCTCTTCATCGTTGCTATAGATGCACAGGTCATCTGAGTCGATGATCAACAATCGATAGATTTCATTATTCTCCGTAAGATCGACCGCTTCGTTCAGATGTGTATTAATATAGATCGTATTTAATGTACTTTCTCCGGGTTGTAAGACGACGCGGGATATATTCTCTGAATTCGTTTTCTGTTGCATTAAGATGTCGTTCTCGACCTGCTCACCGTTCGAGTAGTAAAAATAGATGAATCCGATAGCGATGATTAAGGTCAGGATAGCGGCAGCAAACAATGAATACTTCGACTTCAAACTCATCGATAGAGCGGAGGCGCTCCGGTCATCGTCGGTCGTTTCGACTTTTTTAAATTTACCATCCCTGTATTTTGTCAGGCGGAGTTCATTTCCCTCTTCGGTATGACGATAATCGATCTCATCGATTAATTTACGCATGATGAAGATACCAAGTCCGCCTTTCTTACCAATATCAACATACCGTTTTAAGTCGGGATCTTGCACACGAGCCGGATGAAAATACTTCCCCTGATCGATGAGAATCACTGTCATACTTCTTTTTTTCACGATGATTCTCATCGTAATCATGCCCTCTTTTTCTCGATAAGCATGTTTAATTATATTGGTGGCAGCTTCATCGATCGATAATTTGAAAGCATTGATGATACTATCAGGAAACCCATGTTTTTTACCCGTCTTGGTGACAAAATTTCGTAGGTCTCCAAGATAATCTATGTGGCCAGGAACCTTTATTTCGTCCTTGGTAACATTCCTTAACACGATAATTCCTCTCTAGCGATTGCGTTCATCCAGCTATTTTCGTTGTTGCCTCTCCAATTGCTCTCGAGCCGAATCGATTCCATCTAAAATGTCCTTATTATAGGGTTGCTGAATCCTCAAGGATTCTAAAATTTCCAACGCTTCCTTATATTTACCTTCGTTCATCAGCTTCAGGCTTCTTAAAAATTCAGATTTCATTTCACCGGTCAAGGGTTCACGTTTTGCGTTTGCTCTGGCCTTGACTTCCTCATATCGCTGTTTAACTTCTTCATGATAAGGATCGAATACCAATGCTCTTTCAAACGCTTCCATGGCCCTCTGGTAATCCTTACGGATCTGGTAATTGCGTCCCTGTTGATATAAATCATAGAAGTTCAATTTGTTCTCGTAGCGGGAGCGGCGCTGTGATATCTCGGAACGAATCTGATCTTCTGCCGGATTGAGACCGATAGCCTGGTTCAACACATTGATTGCTTCGACGTACTTGCCCTGTCGTCCCAGGGCATCGGCTCGCTTAATCAGAGAATAAATCATTGTATTGTAATCGACCTGAGCCTTTTTGATATGTTCCTGCGCGAGTTGATTGTTCGGATCCCGTTCGAGAATTTTTTCCCACTCATCGATCGCTTTATCGAATTCTTCGTTTTCATAGAATGATAATCCCTTCTTAAAATGATCATTGATATAGATCCTATCTTCTTCCTTTTTTCGTTCCATGGCATTGCGCGCCTGTATCTCTGCCAGAGCCTTCTCCATCTGGTCTTTATATTTTTGAGTCGCTACTGCCAACATCTCTTTTGCTTCTCTTATTTCGATTGCATCCGGTATTTCATTCTCATAACTTATAATAATATTGTATTCTCGCTGTGCTCTTAAGTAATCTTCGTCGTCCATGTATCGCTTCGCGTTCTCAAAAGCCCGGGCAATTTTAGCGTTTCGTTCCCACTCTATCTTTTGCGCAACCTGTTTGTCGATCTCATCCAGTTTACGTCGTTCAGCAATCTGTATTAATTCCTCTCGATCCTTCCCGAAGGAGAATGAGATCGAGATACGGTGACTCGAGTTCAGTTCGTGTTCAGCGAATTTCCCGAATGAATAGTCGAACTGAAAATCAGAATATTTCACACCCGCTCCGAAGGCTAACTGGCTATTATTAATACCGAGACGCAGCATCGCTCGGTCATTGAAAACGTATTCGGTACCGGTGTGGTAACGAAACGAGCTGTTGCCACCGGCTTGGTCAAAATCGAGGAATAAAGTAATCTGACCACCACGGGAATTGAGTCTTATTGGTTTGGCCATACCAAATTTAAAATTAAACGGCAGCACATCGGTTTCCTCCAGAGGCTTCAAACTTGGCTGCATGATATTATGAAAGTTCATCCCGAACGACATGTCTTGAAATATCACATGACCAAAATTGGGTTTATAGATCATGCCTAAATCAGCTCCGATGCCGGTATCTGAATTATTCCATAACGAGAAATAATGTAACTTTAAATTGACACCAACCGCAAGGTTAAATGGAATCTGTTTCGCGAACGATAAGATAAACTGGCTCTCCTGATAAGAGGATGACCCCTCGGACACGTTATGGTTGTCCCGAACGTTAAAATCCGTACCTACTCGGATGATACCTGCACCGAGCGTACCGACGTTAATGATCGGATGGACATATCCCACAAAATTATATTGAGTGCCTTCCAACAGATTGGTATAAAAGACACTGATGTTTTTCTTTTCGATGTATTCCATTCCCGCCGGATTCCAGTAAACCGCCGTCGCGTCCATAGGCAGCGCTACATAGGCATTCCCCAGCCCCAACGCGCGGGCGCCTACCCCTCCTACACTAAATATGTTCACGGTTCCAGCCGTTCCCTCATCTGCCATGCTCTTTACCGTATAAATGTCAGATGATATTAAAAGAACGATGAGAATGAATCTAAGTAATCTTTTCATCGCATATGCCTTTAAACTTATTTTAAAATTGCTATCTTTGTGACAGCCGATTTACCATAATCCGTCCTGATGTAGGCAATGTAAACCCCGTTCAATACTCTATCGCCTCCATCATTTCTTCCGTTCCAAAGTATTGCGTTCGCGCCGTCATGGAGTCCTTCTAATCCCTGTGGATCGTTCTTCGAGAAACTCGCGGACCAAACGAGCTCACCGAGTATTGTATAAACGCTAATTTGAACATCGCTATCTTGATCGAGATAATATTGAAATGTCGTCATCTCCTTACCGGTTGATCCGAACGGATTGGGATAGTTCCAAAATGCCTCATTAAAATCTTTTGGCACAATAACCGCAAAACCGGATGATAGCGATTGATTGTTGATATTCGACAGAACAGGTATCTCTCCGGAACCGATATCGGCCAGGTCAAAATAACCCAGCGAATCGATGCTCAGCTGAAAATCCGTAATCGATGCCTGAGGAGAGATGTCGACCAATAATTCATACGTCTGACTCTCAGTCGGAATTAACGTGTCCGGTGAGTTGAACGACATCGATAAAAATCCTGAATCTTGAATATTATCCACAGTGCCCAGCACCGAGTCGTTTAAATGAACTGCAATGATCGTGAGTCGCGAAATTGCTTTATTCGCCTGTGACAACGTCGTATTTGCTCTATCTTTTACAGCAAGTTTCAGTCCTTTAAATAGGACGCGACTCGAATTTTCATCACCGGAGACATGCATCTGAAATGAGAACATGGATACATTCGTATCACCTTTCGCAAATGAATTTTGTTCCTTTTGTGCGAGCAAGGTAATTTCGACTCTCTTTTCTTCAGTAGCGATCGGAATAGCTCTCGAGTCCTCGATCACCGCGTCGCTTAAAATCGCTCGCTTTGTGTTCTCATCGTGAGGAGTCTCGATCAAATCGATTCTTATAATATCAGCATCTCTGCTCGTTGCAGGCGCAGTGATCGTCCATGACACCTTTTCATCATGTAAAACTCGTTTATCTTTGACATCCGTCGTCTTATATCCGCCTCCGGCAGGAAGAGTTAACCGAACTGAATAGTAATCTTCGATAGTCGCATCACCTGATTTCCATAGATACGTCTGGACAACGAAAGGTTGATTCGTGGTAACTATGCCGTCGATCGCGTCCGCGGGACTGACAATCTCGGCAATTAGACTGATCTCAGCCCGACGAACCACGCTTAATTCAATGTTGCCTGAGACAGTATTGATATTTTCTCCGCTATGCACATCGTAGGCCGTGGCTTCCGCCCATATCGTGTTATCGATTACCGGATCCGCTGGCGCGATAACACTCCATGTGACAGTCCCCTGATTAGATGTACCCGATGGATTTTTACTCTCGATTTCTGTTATAAAATTGTCAGGTATTCTCAACGTCACAATAGGCAAATTATCGCAATTTTCCCAATGGGCGTACGCTCTGACGGTAAACGTCTGGCTTGTTGACAGCGTACCATCGATAGCACCCGCCGGGTCTATGATCTTCAGGCTGTCGATAGAGATGAATCCTTTATTTACCGTTTTAACGGAAATCGTTCGACGATCTCCGAGTCCGCCCGCACCTTGATTCGTATTTTCATCATCAGGAACATCAACGATCGTGAAGGTTATTTTTCCTGTCCCCATGACGTAAGCCGGCGCCCGTAAGTCCCACAACACCGGATTGCCCACCGTAAACTGCTTTATCGTATCCTGAAGAGTCGTCACGCCTGTCGATCCGAACGATATTCTTAGCGATCCCTTGCCCGCTACATCCGCTAATCCTTCATTAATTACGGTAGCTGAAACGGTGAAGGACTGATTAATAACCAGCGTGCTATCTGTTTGAGCCGGTGAAATGATGCCGACATCTGAAATATACAGCTGTGCTTTCTTCTCACACTTCACTTCGAGCGTATCAGCTATAATATACTCATTTTCTCCAATAAAACCAACAGTTTTAATAAGTAATGATCTATTTTCCAGATGTTCCACTTCAGGTGATCTGATTCTCCATGTGACACGTCCCGAGTTTACATTCTTAACGGAGTCTTCATTAAAATCAAGTTGATATCCATAGGGCAGTTCGATAGCAGACACAACCGATTTAATGTTATCTGATTTTGATATAGTTGCCTGTAAATCGAAAAGTTGATCTGTGGATACAATATTATCAACTGCACCAGTAGGCCAGGTAATCCTTGACATGACGTTCATGTTTGAATTTACTGTTTTCAGATACAATGTATCCAAATGCGATTCGACATAAGCGGGTAGCCCCATATTAACATCTTTAGGCGGTGTATTGATCGTCACCTGTAACAGGTCGCCACTCGATACATTAGCCGGCGGCCATATATTCAGGGTATCCGTCTGATCGGTCATAAAATTAAGAACGACATTATTCGAATCGATCGTGTTTTCTACCTCGATGCGATATCCCGCGGGTAAAGATACCATTACTTTTCCACTGCTATCTGTATCCGCAGTTCCAAGATTTTCAACGACATAACGCACATGAGCGATACGCCCCATCGTGAGAACGGCGTCGTCATCATAAAGCTTCACCACGAGCGCAGCCTTTTTCTCCACTTGAAAGGTCACGGTAGAATCGACCGCAGCAGTTATCGTGGCGGGAATACCACTTAGACTGGATATGGCAGATTCCAGAGAGGATGTGAACTGCAATTTCTGTTCACTCTCAGGAGCCATGAGGGGAAAATTAACAGCAAGTTGACTCAGCTTCGATGTGCGGTCGACAGTGCGTCGATAGGTGTTTGATCCGGAGCGGAGCGCAATATGAACGTCCTCGACATCCTCATCACCCGTGTTCTGTATGGTCACCTGAACTTCGTAATTTTGACCGGTGCTAAGTACGCCGATCTCATCCTGTGTATTCGGACACACCGGATCTGTTCTCAGAATACGCAAGTTCGCTGTGGATTCAACGTTCAGCAGTGCTGTCTTTTCGATGATGAACGTACTATCGTTATTGAGATATCGACCAGTCAAAGTGACATCCACGACAATTTCTCCGCCCATCAGCCCCGTCTTATCGATCGTGAATATCAACGTATCGTGGATCACGTCCCATCCGCTCAAGATTAAATTTCCGCTGTTGACGAACATGGTGGGTCTTGTCACGAAATAATCTGTCTGTTCTGCGTCGTTATGATAAAACCGTATGCTATTCTCGTCTGGAAGATCAAATTCTACAGTGCCTGCATTAAGCCTTTCAACGACAGCTTTCAACTCCCAATCCGCGGATAAAGCCTTCACCGGATTTCCTGGTAGGAGCAACGATTTAAGTGATACATTGGCCGGACGCTGGATGACAGTTTTTGCGGTATCATCGATTGCCTCAATCTCGATAGAATCATCAAACTCGCTGGTATTTTCGCCATGTACCTCTGTTATTGATGAAGTGAACCATTCACCAAAACTCCAATTGCTATCAGCGGTTACATGAACATAGAGTGAATCGACATCGTGACCCCTAATCATGACCGGTGCCAGGGGAGCTATTGAAGAATGACTATCCGTTTCCACATAAAGTACGGCATTCAAAGCCGCATCATCCCCCAGATTTTCTAAAACGACCAACAGATCAAAATGTTGATTGGTATTCACGGATGGCGCATTGACCGCCATGTTTTTTGTCTCTTTAATGCGCAGGTGCGGTAATGTTTCCACCAAAATTTGATGATCTGAGTCAGTCGCCTGCAAGGTATCGTTTGTCGCGATGGTATCGATGTATGGAATCACCAGTTCAAGACGATTGAACCCGGAAATGTGCCCTGTCTCATCGATCGTAAAGACTAAAGTATCCAGATGCTGCGCTTCTAATATATCGTTCCCGCTGAGAACGAGAGCCGTGTCATGGCGAACCTTATAGCCTTCTGCTGCGGAAAACGTGAGCGTCGTCATCGTTGAATCGAGCAACAGTCTAATCGGACTGGATCCGCTATTTTCAAGGACGCACTTGACATACCAATCTTTTCCCTGGCCGACCGTCACTTCATCTTGTGATAGCATTAGCTCCTGAATGGTCAATTGTGATGGTTCCTTTACAATCACCTGATTTTCCGCTACCGCGATCAACGTGGTATGAGCGATATCACTCAAATAGATATGTCCCTTTAATCGAATATTGCCCAGCGTCTGGACGCTGGATCGTCGGATTTGGAAAAGGACAGTTTGTATCTGATTTGAGAAGAGTGTATCCGTTCCAGAGAACTCTACAAACTGAGCAGGAGCAACTACATTAAATTGTGATGTAATATCATCGGTTCCGGCGAAAAATTCAAGTCTTGTGCTATCGAGAAACAGATCCATTGTTTCGAATTTATTTTCGATCGTCATACTCACATACCAGATACTCTGCTGTCCCAGATTGACAAATCCCTGTGACGGCTCAAATGTCAGCACCTCGATCTCTCCCTTTTTCTTCACCTCCCAGACATCGGTTGTATCCGCATGCATATCGTTCAACAACTGACCACTATTTTTATCGCTTCCATAGACGCTTCCGTCGATGACAATATTCCCTTTAGACGAGTTCGCACCTATAGAAACCGTAAATTCCAGGGTTTTTATTTGACCTGGTCGTATGTAGAAAGGATGCCTCTGCTTTGGTACCTGGTCATACTCCTGAGTCACATCGACGTAAGGGGTTTCGGTATAAAAAAACAGGGTGTCTGCATGAACCGTGGCGGTAGCTTCCCCTGTATTCTCTATTCTCATGTAAACGGTGGTCACCGTACCCTGTTCGACCACATCGGGAGCAGATATATCTATCACACGCAGTCTTGCAGGCTTCAGTACCAGCCATGAATGAACAGAGGTAGCGGAGGTATCCTGTAAAGCGACACCACCGGTCGTCATACCTTCGACGTAACCATCCACAAAGACTGTTCCGGTCTGTGCATCATTCCGAATAGAGACGGGAAACGTGATCAATCTCTCTTCACCGATATCGAGAGAATCGATTGTCACATCATCGACGGTATAATCGTTTCTCAAATTTTCTTTTGTCGCCGAATAAAATTTCAATCTTGATATCAGGGAATGCAGATCGGTCGTACCGGTGTTTTTAATGAGCATTTGAACTTGAATATCCTGTTGTCCCTGGCTCAGACTATCATTGGTAGAATTGACAGAGAGGACACGCAGACCAGTTATTTTCATCAAGGTATCAGCATGCGCGCTGCCTCGGATGCTGTTGGCGACGATGGACGCAGTTCCGCCCCTGTTACCGGAAATAATATGGAAATTGAGTCTACTGTTTGAATCCAAACGTATCTGATGACCTGTATATTCAGGGCTATCATCGACAGGTAGTATGGTGAGTCCTAATGTTGCAGGTGAGTAACTAATTGTCATCAAGTTTTCATCGGATACGACATTTTGATCATTGTCCCTTACGACAGTGGATGTAAATGCAATGGTGTCCGCACTATTAGAGGACATTTCAAGCGATTCTGGCAATAAACGAAATCTCCCCGATGGTGCGCCCGGGATAACGCTGATGATACCGGTGGAATCATCCGGCACTGTCGCATGTCTTGCAAATATTTTTCCGCTCAGATTGGCCGTGGTGGGATTAAACAGCAATGATGTAGACGATGAACTCGTATCCGGAGCCAATCCTGAGATCAGCCAATCGACCTCAACCAGTCCTACATAGTACCCATTGATATCAAATCCTGATGCATACAGCCTCAATGTCTCATCTGCCGCTATGGTTATATCGTGCAATTCGGTGGAAATCTGGCCTGGTATCGTCGTTATGACAATTTGTGTGGCGTTCCCAACGGTCAATAATCCGGTGGTATCAGGAAACACATTCAGGGAATCACAATAGATCCTCCCCGAGGACCCGGGGGTGATCGGTGCAAAGCTAATTTTGCGTCCAGTCAATGAATCAGGAAAATCGAGCGTCCCTGTTTGTCTCCATGTTGCCACGACGTCTCTGATATAATTATTAAATTCGTCATATCCGGCTGCATATAATTCGAGGTCTTTATTCACATGGACGACTGTGTCCTGCACTTCGCTTCGAATCTTGTCAGAACCGCTCTCAATGATCAAGTGATGTAAATCGCCTGGTTTGACTTCGATGTCTCCGGTTCTATCATTTCCTACGGTTGCATGAACCGCCCTGATATATCCTGTTCCTGATTTCTGAGCGAAGAAAGTAGTGACCATCGCATTCGATGATGGATTGACCGTACCGATGGCATCGACAACGTACCAGTCGACGTCGACGTCATCGACATAATTGCCATCCGCATCAAAACCAGCAGCGTGTAATCGTAGTGTATCTCCGGCGTGGATGATAGTATCGTTTAATTCATTCGTATCGCCGGAATCCCCCTCTGCTATTGTGATGTAGTTTAATTTTCCGACTGTAACAAGGATGTCGCCAGTTTCATCGGCTCCGGCTGTGGGATGAGAAGCATGAATTCGTCCTGTACCCACGGTATTCGCATAGAAATAGGAGACTATCGAATTGGATGCAGGAGAGATTAAGCCGATTGAATCGGATAGACTCCAATCGACCTCAACATCACCGATATAGTTGTTATTTACATCATAGCCTGCAGCATGGACAGTCAGTGTTTGGTCTGTCGTCATCATCTGATCAACTAATTCGGCGCTGTTACCACTCGATCCTTCTAATATTTTAATCGAACTAAGAGCCCCGGCATTCACCGTGATTAAATCGGTGTTATCGACATGGCCCGATCCATCGTTAGCCGACACGATTCCACTTCCGGCAGTCGTAGCCGTAAAGGTTGTCCATGCCTTTGTTCCATCGTTCGGCGAGACGGTACCAATCTGGTTGGTGACGTTCCACGTCACACTAATATTACCGACATAGTTACCATATGCATCATATCCTACTGCGTACAATGTTTTTGTCTGATCCACCGGGAGTGAAAACGTAGTTATCGCATTACCACTTCCATTAGGTGCGTCATCAATACTCAAGAACATGAGCGGACCCGCGGTTATGGGGAATGTTCCGCTCCCCTGGTCGATATAGATGTTTGTACTTGTCATCGTCATGATATTCATCGAATAATTACTTCTGACTTCTTTGGTATTAATGATCATCGCAATACTTAAGCTCAATGGTTGAGACGTACCCACATTGCTGCCGGTATTATCTCGGGTCAGATCGATAAATGTATCCACACCGACGGTGGTAATATTGATCGAGGAAAAGCCGCCATTTATGCTTCCGTTTGTCGAGTGGGCGATCGATACGGTTGATAAATCGAATCCTTCCGGGAACTGCAAGCGAATTTTTCCGTCGCTGGGTAACCCGGTATTTACTCCGTTTCCAAATGCTGATGTGGTAAAATTAAATGTATAAATTGCCCCTTCACCAGCTCTCGAGTCATTGCTCGATACGATCATATTGGTCAATGTACCTGGTGATTGCGCTTTTAATTCTGCATTCACAGACAAAATGATAAACGCAACGGTTGCTAAATTAATCCAAAGAAGTCTAAATCTCATTGGTGCATTCCTGGCTGCTATATACTGTGCGATTTCTTTTACTGATTTCTATGTCGAATTTTTATTAAACAATGGATGACGGTAACAACGCCCATCATCTCGTACATATTTTCTGTTTTATCAATGATATATAGTTGAAAATTCATTATTAATTAATTAATCATCTTTTTCTTTCACCATGCCATTCATTATTGTACAGCAGCATTTGGGCTGATGATCAGCTTCACATCCTGCTTCGCAATAATTAATTCGTTTGCCAAGATTTCCACCTGCAGGACATAGTCATCCGATCCTGAGTCCGGATTGAACACTTCGGCGAATTTTACATCGACCGGGGTATTGGACTTGATCACTTCTCCAAGGCCTGAACGTTGCAAGATAACGATGTGATCCTGCACTTTCAGAGCGAAACCACCGTTGATAGTAGTCGAACCCCCGATCACAACGTTTTTCAGATCAAAGGATGCGGGGAAACGACACCGGATAATCGCATTGGCCGGAATATCGTGATCCAGGTTCAGTTCAACCTGGTACACGGAATGTGTGTTACTTACCGAATTAACTGGGTGCACTGATATTTCATCCGCTGGCCTACCGGAAGCAGGATATGCAAAGATCATCAATGCTATGAAAAACAGCATTGGATGTAACATTTTTGTATCACTCATTCTATCTGTTTCAACTAGATACATGGTCATTGCTCCAATCATTACTCACTGAATGTGCGTTATTATATCAAAGTAATAACTTATGCAAATATTATACCATATTACCTAAGTAGTTAATAATGTGTATGATATTAATCGATCGGGAGATAGAATAGAAAGGAAATGAACTGTCTGATTATTAATAACAAATTAATAATCAGACAGTTATTAAAGGAGATTTAACTCATTTCAATATAGCGCGTAGTAGGATCAGAAAGCCTTTTCCATCATTTTCAGCGAGTTTAAGGTTTTTTTCTGCTTTTTTAAAGTTCGGATTGATCTTTAGAGCTTGACGAAATTCATCCAGTGCATTGAGAAACAGATTACGGCATTGGATGAGATAAGCGACACCGAGGTTATTTCTGTAATCTGCAAATTGAGGATTTTTCTCGATTTCTTTAGAGAGTGCCTGCACGTATTCACCGATATACTGATCGTCTTTACCTTTGCCGCCGAACATAAATTTAAGATAGAATAGATGTTCCAAATCTATCTTCTCATCCAAAAGGTGCTGATAATCGGTCAACGTATCGTACATTTCCTTGTATTTAAGATCATCAAATTTCTGATACACGTCGAGCAATACATCAGAATCGATATATCGTTCGATTTTTTGCAGATGATTGATGATGAGCTCTTTTCTGTCTTCTATAGGTGGGATCGTGTTTTCTTCCACATTTTCGAGCAAACTTTTCAGCAGAGCGATAACGAGTCTCAATCGAGCCTGATAGTAGACGTCATTCATCTCCAAAGCCGAGTTAAATTCATGCATTGCTTCTGCGTAGTCACCTTTCTCCAACAGGCAATTTCCGCGAGATACATGAAAATCAGGATAATCAGGATACCGTTGAATACCATCATTGATGATATCGAGAGCATTATTGATATCGCCCACTTTCAGATAGACGTTACATAAATTTTTATAAGCATCGGATAATTCTGGTTCGATTTCTATTGCATTCTTAAATTCCTGGATAGCTTCTTCAAACAGGTTATGTTGAGAAAAAACGATTCCCAATTTATTATTCGAGTTGGCATGTCGAATAGTACGTACTTTTTCCGAGATATAGAAAAGCAGCTCGATCTCTTCGATCATCTCTTTATGGGCTTGTTCGACTATTTCATTAATTTTCGCTTGTGAGTATGTCTCGTTTGTTTTGACCTCTTTCTTGAGAATAATTTTTCCATTTTCATAGACAGTCGCAGTAACTTTTTGTGCCGGCTCTAAATAATTTGTCTGCACATGAAATTTTTTACCTCCGACTAAAATTTCGTTGTTCAATCCGAATGCTTCCATCGTGACCTACCTGAGTTATAAATTACGTAAGATTAAATTTTACCTTTAATTTTTCATTGACAAAATGACTAACAAAACATTCCACGCTTCCGCCGAGTCGCGCCACTTCTTTGACGATGGTAGAATTCAGATACGTATATTTTTCATTAGGCATGAGAAAAACGGTAATTAGATCTTTGCATAGCTTACTATTCATCAATGCCATTTGAAATTCGTATTCAAAATCAGAAGTAGCCCTCAAACCACGAATGAGAGCAGACGCTTTTTTTCGGAGAGCGTAGTTTACCAGAAGTTCATCAAAGCTCTCTATTTCAATATGATCGAGGGATTTTAGCGACGCCCTGATCATTTCGATCCGTTCTTCAACGGTAAACAGTGGAGATTTATTTTGATTTGTGGTAACCGCAACGACTACCTGATCGAATATCATGGTCGACCGCAAGATGATATCGATATGACCGTTAGTGATCGGATCAAACGTTCCAGGATAAATTCCGATTCTCAAATTAGCCTCTACAATGTTGTTCAAAGATAGAAATCGCTGTTATACCTGCTTTTTTGCTTCTAATTAATCTTATATTATCATATGAATCCATCAGATTCAGGTGTACATCATGTTCCACAACCAGCAGACCATGTTCTATCAGCCACTGTTTTTCGGAGATTAGATTCAATAATTTATCATAATCATTGGAATAGTATGGAGGGTCAGCAAAAATTAAGTCGAAATAATGATAAAACTCATGTTTTTTCTTCAGAAAGGAAAATACATCGTTTACTATGACTTGGGAATTAGCGTCAAATTTGAGTTTACTGATATTAGATGACAAAATTTGACTAACGTTTCGATTTTTCTCAACGAAAACTGCTGTTGCTGCACCTCTGCTCAAAGCTTCCAATCCCAGACTGCCTGTCCCGGCGAACAAATCCAGGACCACGGAGTCACGAACCTTATCACTCAAAACGTTATAGATATATTCTCTAATAAAATCCGTTGTCGGTCTCACGAAAGAAGATTTAGGGCATAATATAGTATGCCCTCTTCTAATTCCGCCGATAATTCGCATGTATCAAACTACTCAACAGGATAAAAATTAACGTGGTTGATAGACTTCCATATTTAAAATAAGATTTATATTGTCTTGCGATTTTAGCTTTTCGGATCCAATAAGAACTATCTTTGACAGATTGACGTTCAGGTTTTTATTTTTAAGATCAGCTAAAAAATCCATGGCTGCTTTTTTCGTTCCCACTGCTCTGAAAAATACCGGCACTTTAGTATACCCGGATACCTGGGTTTCTTTTTTCACTTCGAACTGTTTCAAATTCAAACCGCTTTGGTTGCAACTTATTTGGAAATCGGATTTGATATTATTGACATTCAGATACGAAGGTTCCTTGAGAATCGCGCCGTCTGGTCTTGAGAGCGATCCATTCAGAAGTGCCTGCTGATAATTGATTCCCTGATAAGTTTTCTGTTCCTGTGAAAGCAACTTGACCTGCTCAGAACCTGTCTGCTGTAATTGCGCGTTCAATTGAGAAATTTCGGCTGATGAGTTACCGATCACCTCTGTCAGAAAATTCCCGTCCTGATATTGAATCATGGTAAAATTTATAGTCTGTGGAATAGAATTTAAGATAGTCTCAACCGTATGAATTCCATTTTGAGTCGATGTCACCATCTGTCGTACAAATGGTGATAAGTCGGGTTCAATAGTCGGAACCGGAGTTGGCACGAGAACATCAGTTGTCGCCGATTTATCAGACGCCGGTATTTCATCGGATAACTGTTTGGTTTTACGACCATTATCACGTGAAAAATTGTATAATAAGTACGCGATGATAATGATCGCAATCGATACGATGAGAGCTATAATAAAAAAGGATTTCTTTGAACTACTTCGGGTATAGCTTCGATCGTATGAATGTAGATCGGAGTCTGATAAATGTGAATCAGATGTTAGTTCTTTAGAATCAGTACTGTAGGTATGAGAAAAATTATCACTTTCCTCTTCACTATCGTTCTGATACTTGTCATCACCTAATAAATTGATATCTACCATGGCCTTCTCCTTCTTCTATTAGGCCTACTTAATATATTTAATTATGATTGATTACCTTAAAGCCGATCCCACACACACGGTAAACGTTTCTGGTTTAGACCAGATATTTTTATCGACCACCACATTCTGCGCAAATCGTAATTGCCGGAAAGGATTTGCACGATCAATACGCACATTATAGGTATTTTGGAGAAATTTGAGCACATCTTCAGGGACTGCATCACCGTAAATAAAAATACGTGATAAATCCTCAATTTTTTCGCCAATTTTTTTCTCGAGAATAATACGTTTTAGTTCTTTTGATAGTATCCTAACCACATCATCGTTCATGATGACACGTGATTCTTCATTGTTCTGATTCAAGAATATGGGTTGAGTAAAATTAAACTCTCCGCTTTCGACGATGGTTATTTGGATCTTGTGAGCATCGATCTCGACGAGCGCGCATTTAGCACAGTCTCGTATATCGTAGTTTGTATTGATGGCACGAATTGCTGCAAATACATCCGCATCGAGGACTTGAAGTTTCAGACGTGCATGTTTGAATATTGTTTTTATGAAATCCACGACAGCATCTCGAACAGCTACAATGATCATCTCTTTGTGGGATTTGTTTTGCATTGAGTTTAATTTTTGAAAATCGATAATGTAGGCATCACCGTCAGAGAAAGAAAACTGTTTTACCTCCCAATCCACCTGGTCTACAATCTCTCGGTCTGAAAAATTATTATCATAGGGATACTTTTTTATGATGACTAAATCGTTAGATAAACTAAATGCTGCTCCCTCAGAATCAAAACCATGTTGGTCGATGTATGCCCTGAGATTGTTAGCATAATCCACTGCATGTTTGTTCTCGAGAATCGATTCCAAAGTAAACGGGAAATCTAACGTTCCTTCGATTATTCGATTGATTCTGTATTGATTTCCCGTTGAACTTTCGACTTCGACGATTTTTAATTTATTGTTTTTAAAAACCACACCTAGCATAAGTAGTGCCTGTATTTGAGGTTTTAGTATTTCAAAGCTATCCAGAAGAATATACCAACCATATTTCCAAGAATTACGATACAATCCTCTTGAATTCCGCAACACTGGATTGTCATCATGTTAGTTATACACATGTTTGAATGCTGTTGCGTAATTATGATCAGTCATTTCATCCCTCTATGCTGCGCTGACTGGAATTGCCCCCAAATAGAACGATGCGTCATAGCTTATATTAACAACGTGTTATATCTAAATCATTCTCTCTTGAGCCAACTTTTCTCACCGGCTTCGATCGCTCCGTGATTTTCCAACCGCAAATGACCTAAATGATAGAGAACAAAATCCTTTTTGGTATCTTCGATATCCAGAGAATCGATCGGACAGGTGATATTGAGTATCTTAATGACCGAGGTATCGACAACGGTTAACTCATATGGTTCTCCATTCGTTGGACAATGCCTTAAATCATCTAAATTTTCAGTCAATGCGTTATCCACGTCTTTTGCCCACAGCGGATTTTTATAGAGCGTATCGATCAGCGAAGCGGTAGCAATTTCCGGTCCGATACGATTTAAGACAAGCTTCAACGAATCATCGATTTCCAGAGGACTGACAATATCGACAGGTTTAAACATGTTTGCTATTTGTGACAACACGAATACATCACTACTGTCAGAATCTCGAGCGACGAGTACACTATCCTTTAATGGTGTCCCTTCCAAACGGTCAAGAACGACATTTGCTAAATTGGAGTCATAGAACGTCGTCATAAGAATAGCCTGGACCATCGTATCTGCTAAAAATTCTACTATCTTATTATCGGCTTCCTTATAATTCTTTCTCAAATTTTTCAAAATATCGATTGCGAGAGTCGTGTCCGAATAGATGTAATCTAATTTTACTTTTCCCGTCGTATCATTTGCGATGAACGAAATTACCCCATCAAGTGAATCTGAATAATTACTATGATATTTCAAATAAATTAATTCAGCCTTTAAAATTTTGTCCATTTTTTCACGACAGGAGATCGTATCTTCAGTCGCCTTGTTCCAGACAGATTTAGGATACATAATAGTAGCAATAAGAGCAACAAGCAATAAGACTATTAATATTTCCAATAATATCGATCCCTTCGATTTAGCCTTTGCCATTTTCCCTCCTTAGGAATTTTTTTGGTTTGATATTTTTAAGTATGTCTTTATTTTTATCAAGGTGACACGTCCTATGCCTTTTACATTGATCATTTCATCAATGGCCTTGAAATCACCGTGTTTCTCACGATAAGCGACGATACGCTCAGCCAGGACTGGGCCAATAGACGGAACAGTCATCAATTCCTCTTTCGAGGCGGTGTTTATATCGACTTGCCTGACGGAACGATCTGTCTGGTTTTGGATCGGTTCGGTCGAGGACTCGCCAATCTGTTCCGCTTGTTTGCTAATGCCATCTCGAAGCATGACGTATTGGATCTGCTCACGGGTTTGAACATGATTTTTGCTGCTCACATAGTTAAAAGCATGAACGAGAAGGCTTAGCAATAGTACAGATACCAAAGTTAAGAATGCCGTTCTTTCTTCAACAGAAAATATACAACAATTATCAGAAAAAAGCATCCTTAAACTTTTTAAAAAAGCCCTTTTCTTGAGATGGAGGTTGAATTCCTTCACATTTAGCCAATTCATTGAATAGTTCCTTTTCCTGCTCAGAAAGTTTCGTCGGTGTCCAGATTATCACATGTATCAGCTGATCGCCTTTATCATGGCTATTCAGATGAGGAATTCCTTTCCCTTTCATTCTTAAAATCTTCCCGGTCTGTGTTCCGGGTGCGATGGTAATTTTTGATTTTCCATTTAATGTAGGGATCTCCAATTGGGCACCCAGAGCAGCTTGACTAAAACTTAAATAAATATGATACAGTATGTCGTCACCATGTCTTTCGAACAGATCATGTTCGATTTCTTCGATGATCACAATTGCATCACCTGCCGGGCCCTTCCTGGGGCCCACGTTCCCCTCACCGTTCAACCTGATGTAATTTCCACTCGAAACCCCGGGGGGTATCTTTACGGAGATTGTATTATCACCCTTGATTCTACCCTGTCCACCGCATTCGTTGCACGGCTCGCTGATTATTTTACCCTCTCCATGACAGTTGGAACATGTCGTCACATTAATCATCTGTCCGAATATGGATCGCGACACATTCTTAATCTCACCACTTCCCTTGCAATAAGGACAGGTAATCGGATTAGATCCTTTTTGACCGCCGTTACCAGCACATTCAGGGCATGTAACAAATCGCTTTAATTTAATCGTCTTCTCAACCCCGGAAGCAATCTCTTCGAGAGTCAAGCGCAATTTGAGCTGTAAATCAGATCCTCGCTGTCGTACACGGCCTCCGCGGCGTTGTGTCGATGTACTGAAAAAATCACCGAAAATTCCTTCGGACATAAATGTTCTCAGGGCATCACTCAAATCAAATTCGAAGCCACCGAAATCAGAATAATTACCCTTCAGATTATTATGCCCATATTGATCATATCGTCTACGTTTTTGCGGATCTTTCAAAATTTCATAGGCTTCGGAAGCTTCTTTAAAATTTTCCTCAGCGGTTTTGTCTCCAGGATTTCGATCTGGATGATATTTCATTGCCAGTGTTCGATACGCTTTTTTAATCTCATTTTCGCTAGCATCCCTGGATATTCCCAGTACTTCGTAATAGTCTCGTTTCATTATCTATTAACTCTAACCAAATCTGTTTCAATCATTTGCATACGATTACTTTCGAATGTCGAACTATCTTTTTATTAAATTTATATCCTTTGGTTACTTCCTCTACAATCGTATTCGATTCTCTCGTCTCATCCTGGATTTGCATTAATGCATCATGTAATTCCGGATCGAACTTTTCTCCTTTCGCCTTGATCTGTTCCAGGCCTTTGCGCTCAAGGATACTAAGAAATTTTTTATAAATTAACTCGACACCCTGATGAAGAGATTCGGCCGATAATTTTTCATGTGAATTCAACGAACGTTCCATGTCGTCCAGCACAGAGAGCAACTCCTCAACCAGCGATATATTGGCATACTCTCTGAATTCTGATATTTCACGTTCACGTCGTTTCTTGTAATTTTCAAATTCTGCCAGTAATCGTAGGTACTTATCGTTTAAAGCATCCAGTTCTGATTTGAGAGTCTGGCATTCATGATGTAATTTGGTAACTTTGGATTCGGTTTTCTTATTAACCGTTTTCTTTATATTTTTTCTGTTCTTATGCTCTTTCGATTGCTCATTCAGATCAATATCATTCATCAATCAAATCCACCTCAAAAGTTACTTACTGTAAAGATTACTAATCTCTTTGGCGATGTAATCCACCAGGGTGATCATTTTAGGATAGTGCATTCTTATCGGTCCGATTACACCCAGGGTGCCTGAAATACTTCCAATTTTATATTTAGCCGTGATCAGACTGCAATTTTTCATGATCTCTTTTTGTGTTTCATTGCCGATCATAATCGTAATCTTCTCATCGATTGCATAGTCATTTAAGATATGAATTAAAACCTTCTGGTTATCGATCAGTTCCAGTATTCTCTGCAATTGTTCTTTATCCGAAAATTCCGGTTGTTCCACAATATTCTTCGTACCGCCGAGATGTATATGTTCGTTCTCAAATACAAACAATTTATCGGCTGAATTAATGAATTGTTGTATCAATTCATCATCTCCGATAGACACATCGCGCATTCTATTCCCGATGGATTCGTGTATTTGTTGTATCGTCAGTCCTTCCAGTCTTTCATTTAATATCTGAGCGGTTTGCTCCAGTCGATACTTGGGAATACTCGATTGAACTTCCATCGTGATGGTCTTAACCAAACCGGCTTCCACAGAGAGGATAATCAGAATCATATTTTCACTGAGCGAAACCAGATCAATTTTACGCAGGATCCCGCTGAATAATCGTGGTGATAGTACGACACCGATTAAGTTTGAGATCTTGCTTAAGCCTTGACACGATTTTTGTAAAATCTTATCCACATCGTTGGATTCGCTCTTTAAATCTTCTCGAATTCTTCGTATATCATGCGGAGAAAGTTCCTCTAACTCCATAATATCATCGACGTAATAACGATAGGCTTTCTCTGTAGGCACCCGGCCAGCCGATGTGTGCGGCTGAGAGATAAACCCCTTATCCTCAAGATCCATCATCACATTACGTATGGTCGCCGGACTCATATTCTGATGATAATATTTCGATAGATAGCGCGAACCCACCGGAGTCGCTTTCTCGATAAACGTCTTGATTATCGATCCCAGTATCTCGACTTCGCGCGTTGATAGTACTTCTGCCATGGCGTCAATAATGTTTATTTTAACCGATTTAACTCTTTATTAATAAATGAAGATAATAATTTTTAAAACTTTTGTCAAGAAAAATTATTTCAGTATTTTATAAATTTATTCATTGCAAAAATGCTGCCTAAAAATCCAAAAATAATGCCAAGAGCCAAAATATTCCAATAAATTTCTGTATGCATGACTAACAGATTCGGGATTTCGATGCTGATGATCTTTAAAGCGACGATCAAAATAAGTATCGCCAATGCTGCTCCGAGTAGTCCCTGTATAATACCTTCTACGATAAACGGCTTACGAATAAAATTTTTCGTAGCTCCGACCAACTTCATGATATTTATTATTTCGGATCGAGAAAAGATAATCAGTTTGATGGTGTTCGAAACAAGGTATATTGATCCGAAGGCGAGTATGCCTCCGACGATCAGGACGAACACGAACGCGATGCGCATATATTTTTCCAATATAATAAGCAGATCCTGTCGAAAAATAACATCGTCGATCCCGTTAATCTGTTTTAATTGATTAATAATCAGGTTGGACTTATCAGACGTCCTGAAATCCTTTTCCAGTTTCATTCTGAACGATGCGGGTAAAGGATTATGGTCAAGAATATCAAAAATATTCTCATCAAATTGGGATACAAAATATTCAGCAGCCTCCTCTTTAGAAATGTAACGAACTTCTTTTAAGCCTGCGATTCGATCTATTTCCATCCTGATATTGTTCACCGCTAATGAATCCACCGAATTATCGATAAACACCTCTAATTCCATGCGTTCATGAATAGATTCCACCAGACGTTGCGTGTTGACGATAAACAGCAGAAACAGTGCAATAACGAGCAGCGATAGGGTTATTATTATGATGGCGAAAACAGTGGAAAATTTCGCCTTCAGTAAACCCTTTATGCCCTGTGATATGTGATATAACATCGCTATATCCTATGATATCAATTTACCGTTCATTATGTTGACGATCCTTTTTCGTGTGCCCTGGACAAGTTTATCGCTGTGAGTCGCCATGAGTATAGCGGTGCCCTTGACGTTGATTTTATCCAATATATTCAAAATATCATTAGCGGCAACCGGATCGAGGTTACCGGTCGGTTCGTCTGCGAGAAGGATGATGGGTTCATTGACAAGGGCACGGGCGATCGCAACACGTTGTTGTTCGCCACCCGATAGTTGCTGTGGCATTTTATTTCGTTTATGACTTAACCCCACCTCTGCAAGAACCTTTAAGGCACGTTTCTTAATGTCACCGCGTTTGGTACCGGTTACTTGAAGTACAAACGTTATATTTTCAAACACACTTCTGTCGTTCAGTAACTTAAAATCTTGAAAGATAATGCCGATCTTACGTCTGAGATATGGAATATATCTCTTTTTAAACTTAAGAGAATTATAGCCATTGACCACAATGTGTCCGGACTGAGGGAACACATCCATATAGATGAGTTTAAGCAGCGTGCTTTTACCCGCGCCCGACGGTCCGATAAGATACACGAACTCTCCGGGAGTAATTTGCAGGTTAACTCCTTTCACTCCTTCTCCGGTTGGATAACTGAAACTGACGTTATACAAATTGATCATTTACTAGACACCTTTTCTAAAATGAAGTGAGCTCGAAGTGAATTCTCAGACGCCTGTTTGAAGGAGAAATCATCATATATCTCCAGCAATTTAAATGGTAGTTTGGCCAGATGATCGATGATTTCGTTTATTTTGTAAATTCGTTGGTTATGTCTCTCCACATAGATGAGGTTTGTGTGTTCATAATTTATTTTAAAAATATTGGAATGAATGCCTGTCACGTGATCGAAAAGACTCTTTCTCGTATAGTTATAGTCTTTCCCTCTGCTTTTTTCAAAATAATTATTAAAATATTTTATTGAATTCTTCTCAGTACATATATCAAATATAAGTAACCCGTGTTCATTGAGACAATGGCTCATCGACATGAAAAAATCATTCCAATATTTTTTATCGAGCATATAATTGAAACTATCGTACAAGCACATAATCACATCGAACCTCGTTCGTGTATAAATGGATATCATGTCGCTGATCCATAACGGGACATGATAACTGAGTGCATCGATCTTTTTTTTAGCTAAACGCAACATCGCATAGGATTGATCAGATCCGTATAATTGATAATCGAAATGTATCATTTCTAACATCAGGTTCCCTGTACCGCAAGCGACATCCAGAACATTAACATGCGTGTTTGAATGCATACGGATAATGTCATGGATAAATTTAGCCCAGGTCCGATAATCGACATGGGCCATTACATCATCATATATTGAAGCCAGTTCACTATAGGGTGGAACTGTGATTTCTTTTTTGAAGCAATTCATATGCAAGTTTAATCGCCTCTTTCATGCTTCCTGGATCTGCGACAAATTTACCAGCAATATCGAATGCTGTACCATGATCAGGGGAGGTACGAATTATATTTAATCCCGCGGTAAAATTAACGCCCGCTCCAAAGGACATCATCTTTGCTGGTATCATTCCCTGATCATGATACATAGCGATATACGCATCAAATGAAGAACGCTCCACATTGGCAAATAGTGAATCAGCCGAAAATGGACCATGTACGTCTATGCCTTCGCGCCGCATGTCATTAATCGCCGGAGTGATGATTGTCTCCTCCTCATAACCAAATAATCCCCCCTCTCCGCCATGCGGATTCAGACTGGTCACTGCTATGGTCGGATTATCTATTTTAAAATCGTAGAGCAGAGATTGGTGTACGATCGCAATCTTCTCACGAATGATAGAACGTGATAATTTCCCCGCAATTTCAGAGATCGCACAATGAGTCGTGATGAGCGCAACTTTGATCTTTTGGGAGAGTAACATCATGATAAATCGTGATGATCCGGTGTACTCCGCTAAAATTTCAGTCTGCCCGGGATAATGGTACCCGGCCAATCCGAGTGCGTGTTTATTAACCGGCGCAGTCACCACAGCGTCGATTTGTCCCTTTTTCGCGAGTTCGATGCCGGAAATCAACGCGCTGGCGGCAGCTCGGCCGCTCACTGCGGATAAGGTACCATAATGTATGATTATTTCTTGATCTTCTATCGGATTGTATAATAGTAATGACTCGTCTTCCTGATGTGTTCGATCGATGGATGTGGTGAGCTTCAGATGGAAAGGGATTGATAGCGATCGGATAAGTGATTCATAGACCAGGGGCGATCCGATAAGCACCAGGGAACGGCGCATCGTCTTCGACAAACCTGCGACTGCCTTAAGCGTCACCTCCGGTCCGACACCGTTATAATCCCCCATTGTAATTCCGACTCTGAACATATGATCTTGAGTCATTAATTGAAATGTACTCCGTGGTTTATGAATTACGATATCTGGACATTTTTTGTAGTCGTTAAATTTTCGAGTCGTGTCTCATTAAGTTCAACACCTATTTCACCGAGAGCGAGAATAGCTGCACCGATAGCAGGATCAAAATTTGGATCCATGATCTGAATGTCCCATGATACCTCAAATAATTCTTTACTGATTTCATTGACTAGCATATCTCGTTGTTTGAAGATACTGCCGATAAGTGCAATCTTGATCTTTTCATCAGAAAAATCTAACCGTTTGGCTACGGCCTTTGCCAGACAGCCGAGTTCTATACCTACATCCTTAATAATCTGTTTGGATATGTTGTCATTACCTTTAGCTTGCTCGAAGACGATGGGGGCAAGATCTGCAATCGCGACCCTATCGATCATATTTTTATAGATCAAGGGAATAATCAGATCGATCGAATCCAATTGAAACTTTTTTTCTATGATGTTCCTTAACTGGGTCGCTTCACCACGCCCATCAAAATCCTTTAAAGCGGCAATTATAGCGCGTTTTCCGATATAGTATCCGCCTCCTTCATCACCGAGCAAATATCCCCAACCACCCGATCGTACAATTTCACCCTGGCTGTTTTTTCCGAAACAGATGGCTCCAGTACCGGCAATTAATATGATACCAGGTTGATTATTGAAAGCTCCGGCAAGAGCAATGATCGCATCACTGTTTACAGTGATCAGATTTTTAAATTCTGTGTCAGCAAAAATAGCCTTTATCTCCTGCTGATCACTCAATCTACCTGCGCCCGCAAGACCCAGATAAATTTTTTGGAGGTTTGCAACCGGGACCATGGCGTTCTGATATAGTTCATTGATTATCGAAATCAATACTTCCTTTAGTTTCACGGGTCCCAGAGCTTGATAATTCGAGCTGCCACCTCTTACTCTGGAGATAACCTTTCCTGTCGAATCAACGAGAACAGCCTCTGTTTTCGTTCCACCCCCATCGACACCGATGACATATTTTCCCATAACTTCCCCTTACTTAATGAATAATCAACTAACCCATAAACCTCGCAGTTAGAGTTATGCGCCATTAGCGCCTGCGTGGAAATTATTAGTTGAAGCATAGAGAAACCAGTAT
>JAFGOE010000076.1 GCA_016926625.1 Candidatus Zhuqueibacterota bacterium | reverse complement strand
TCGTCGTCATCTCCGGTGCCTCGATATAGTAACGACCACGAATATAACGTCTGATGATGGCTGAGAGGATGACATAATAGTCTTTTACCTTTCCTCGTTTCCAAAGATCGGATCGAACGAGTGCGTCTAATTCCTCCAACGCGATCTCATGCGGCGGACGCTCCGGTTTGGCTCTTAAGGACAGCAGGCTCTGCCCTCGTCTCTTGCGGATAAACAGATAGATTAAAATCCCAATGAAGATGATACTCAGAAGAGCGATCCCCAAACGGATTAACTGCTTGTAATCGCGTTCAATTTCCAGCGGATCCTTAATGTCGCGTATATCCCCCGCTTCACTCGGCTTCAAACTTTCGACCTGAATCTTGATCTCTTCTGTCTTCAACTGCTGCAACAGGGTGTCCGGCGAAACCACAAAATTGATGGCCACGGAAGGAATTAGATACTCACCTGTGTCGAACGTTGAAATAATGTAATCCCGCTGCAATACCTCCAGACCGTTTTCAATCTTTGCTTCTGGTTCATCGTAATCCAAAATTTCAAACGCACCTAAATTAGAACCAAAGTCAGGGAATTCAACCTGAACACTATCCCCCCGTTTCACTACAATCGTATAGGTAATCCGGTCACCGATGGTGATCGTGGATCGGTCTACCTTCGATTCCACCGAAACATGATTGGTCTGCGCCCACAAATTCGCGACTGTCGTAACACAAATTGTAAAATATATTACTAGTCTAAGTTTCATCATGATGTGCATACCTATTGCAATTTATCGGAATAGATCTCTGCTGATTCCGCCCGCATCAATTGGACCGTCATATTGTTCAAGATCTCCTGCTGTTTCTCCAGCGCGAGGTCCTGGGCGACTTGCTCCTTCACTTCATCGAACGACTTACGCCGGGTCACGTTTCCTGCGTTGTCTTTTTCCGCATAATTCTCGGAGTTCGCTTCATAGTAATTTTGGACATCGACCATATCAATGTTTACCTTATTCGCTACCTCACGCTCCAGTAATTTCCTGACCATGATCTCCTTCTTGGCCTGAAACGCCGCTTCAACGATTTCAGGATTCTTGTCCAATTCCTCTCTCTTCGCCTTGTCGTACAATAACTCCGTGAGTATATAATTTTGTAAAAATTGAAGTTTACTATCCTTGGTATTAAACTGCGAACGAATATACGGGGGAAGCTGATTCAGTTCAAAATCGATGTCACCCTGCGTAATTTCTCGTTTACCGATACGGGCAACGACTGCTCCTGGTCTTTTACGGACAACCTTATCAGGTTCCAGGCTGGTCGCTTCCTCCAACACCTGAAGCGCGTCTTCCGAGCGTTCCAACCTCTCCAGACAGGCCACGATCTTTTTATTCACATCTTCCACTAAACGGCTCTCCGGGTACAAATATTTGATCTTCAAATAATACGTCAACGCATTTTCATAGTCACGCAGCCTCTCAAAATAGATCTCAGCGACCGTGTAATTAATATTGGCCTGCTCGGTTAAATCGATATCGTAATTGTTAAGATAACTCACATATTGATCGATGGATTGTTGAAATAATTGCCTGTTATATAGCACATTTGCAAAATCCCGGGCCTTATCCTTTGGCAACATGTTCTTTGACTCTTGCCTTGAACAATCAGTAATCATGAACGACAGGCTCAGTACGATCAGAAAACTCCATATAGATTTACTCATTTTACCCTCCGACAATCCTTTTCATTTTATGATTTACATCCCTGTTATAAGAGCCCCCAACATGCTTCTCTTTAACCGATAAATCTTTATTTCACAAAGTACGTAACAGGACAGATTTGATACACATCGATCCATAACATTCAAGAGATACATCGCCTGGTTCAGGATATCACCCTTCATGAGGCCCATATCAATCATCAGTGGCTTCATCTAAATCGCTTCGCCCTGATTCTGAAAAAGCGAATCAATGGATCGATGTAAGATTCATCCGTCTTGATATCGATATGATCCAGATTTATCGATTTAAATAACTTAGTTCGCCTGGCGATCGTATCCTGCGCCACGTTACTATATTGTTCCCGAATATCGAGCAAGGATGTGTCCACCAGAATCTTTTCCCCCGTCTCAGAGTCCTCCAACTCGATATACCCAACATCAGGCATCTTGGCTTCACGCGGATCCGTTATCGTAATGGCGACGATGTCGTGTTTCTTACTGGCAATCTGCAGCGCCTTCTCATAGCCTGTACTCATAAAATCGGATACCAGAAACACCACACTCCGGCGCCGCTGAATACGGGTCAGATGCTCCAGAACGGCCGCAATGTTGGTGCGACTCCCTTTCGGTTCATGGTATAATAGTTCACGCAACACTCGCAGAACATGCTTCTTTCCCTTCTTCGGAGGGACATATTTTTCCACGCTGTCGGTGAATATCATCAATCCGACCTTATCATTATTTTTTATTGCCGAAAACGCGAGCAGGGCGCAGAGCTCGATGGCAATCTCACCCTTCATACGTTCCACTGTACCAAAATTTCCGGATGAGCTCACATCGACCAATAACATGACGGTTAACTCACGCTCCTCTTCATAAACCTTGACATACGGATGCCCCATCCGCGCCGTCACGTTCCAGTCGATCATCCTGATATCATCGCCGATCTGATATTCACGGACTTCGGAAAATTCCATTCCATGGCCCTTGAACACCGAATGATATTCTCCTGAGAACACATCATTTACCAGACCGCGTGTGGTAATTTCTATCCTCTTGACCTTCTTTAATATGTCTTTTGGTATCATATCGTCTATATTTAAAAATTATCAGTTAAATAGCATAAAATTCGATCTTGCGTGTAACGCAATACCCGTCATCAATTTTTTATCGGTGAACACAGTTATCACGGTACTTCGATCTTATTCAAAATTTTTCTGACGACATCTTCCGCCGTGATCTCTTCGGCTTCGGCTTCGTAGGTAACAATAATCCGATGCCTTAGTACATCCATGCCTATCGAGCGCACGTCCTCGGGTGTCACGTAACCCCGATGCTTCAGGAATGCATGAGCCTTCGACGCTAACGTGAGGTTGATCGAAGCTCGCGGTGATGCACCGTAAGCAATCAACTCCTTCAATTCACTTAATCCATATTCCTGCGGATTACGCGTGGCAAAGACGATATCAATGATATATTTTTCAATCTTTTCATCCATGTACACATCATGCACCACGGACCTCGCCCTGACGATCTCTTTCGGCGTCACTACGGGCTTTACCTGGGGTATCTCCTCCTTCGTCATGCGCCGCATGATCTCCAGTTCCTCTTCCTTGTTAGGATAGCCAATCGATAACTTTAACATAAAACGATCGATCTGAGCCTCGGGCAACGGATACGTTCCTTCCTGTTCGATGGGATTCTGCGTCGCCATCACTAAAAATGGATCATCCAACGGGAACGTCGTATCGCTTATGGTGACCTGTCGTTCCTGCATCGATTCCAATAACGCCGATTGAACCTTCGCCGGTGATCGGTTGATCTCATCTGCCAGAATAATATTTGAAAAAATCGGACCTTTTCTCGTCTTAAATTTACCAGTACTTTGGTCGTAAATCAACGTGCCCAGTAAATCAGCGGGTAGCAGATCAGGCGTAAATTGGATTCTCTGAAATTTCGTCTGAATGGTCGCTGACAGTGTCTTCACCGTTAACGTCTTCGCTAATCCTGGTACTCCCTCCAGATGAATGTGCCCATTGCTCAGAAGTCCGATCAAAATTCGCTCGACCATGTATTTCTGGCCTACGATAACCTTACCCACCTCATTGATGATCTTATCGACAAAGACACTTTCCTTGCTGATTCTTTCATTGATCGCTTGAATATCAACGTTCATTATTCCTCCTCACTAAAGACTTTTTATACCTGTGTACCCTGAGATCGTACGTGCTAATTGTCTATCGACGGTTTGTATTCTAACGTCGTAATAATAAAATCTTCCAGCAGTGTAAAAATTCTCTCAAATTCCGATCGCTCTGCCCCCGTGCCGGAAAATTTGACAATGTCGCATTTGTCGAATATTTCAACGACATTATTTATAAGACTATCATCCACGGCATTTTGTTTTAATTTCTGAACGATCTCTTCGTTCAGAGCATGGGTTGCGTCGAATCCGTAACGATCTTCTAAATATCGTCGCAAGATCCACGACATCTTTGAAAAACCATCCTCAAAATTCACTGACGGTTCGTTCAACAATACAGTTTCTTTTAACTCCTTTAGCAGTAGCTTGCCCGTCGGCTCCTCGTTCTCCATGGCTTCCTGTGCCCTGCGAGCCGCCAGACGCTTTTTCTGTAACAGATATAATCCAATGGCTACAGCCATGCTCAACAGCAATCCAACGATAAGCCAATAAATCCAGTTACGCGACCCTGGTTCTGGTATTGGATCGATCACCTTCACCTGCAACCTGTTGGTTACCAGATGTTTACCATCACCCGTGATTTTATCGATGTATCTGACGATGACTCCTTCGATGTATCCCATACCCAACTCTTCTGGTTGTAATTCGAATTCGAATGTCTTGATCGCTTTTAACGTCCCATCAATGCTCTCACGACGATCGGCACTGGATGTCTTGATGATTTTAAAATTTCTTAATTCTGGAGTCTCTACTTCACTGATCTCGTAATTATCCAGCTCACCGAGCCATTCGACCTGAATAATGTAGCGCACGGTGCGATTCACCGGCACTTCCTGCTGCGAAGTAAAAGCGGTTACCTTGATTTCAGATTGCTGCAGTTTTGTAAGAGTCGTGTCCTGAGCGAAACTTATCGTTAGTATACTTAAGATGAACATACATAGCAAAAAGAGTTTAATTTTCATCACTGACCCCGAATAAAGTCCAATATTTCAACTTGTGCTCTGCGGCAAAGTTTCGATTGACTAATTTTTAATACGAATTCTAAACGAGTAGCACACATTGAACTGTGTTAACTTGCAGGGAAAATTGCAGCACTACCGCGTCGATCTAAATTTTCAACCCGCTCAACGCAGTCCCTACCACACCTTAAAAAAAAAGCCGAATTGTCTAACGTTAAATTAAACGAATCGGCTTTTTATAAACGATGATGTCATTATTTAGCGACTTTTTCACTGATCACGCCGGTGTCAGACTCATCATTGAATAAGGGAATTTCATTGATGTCTTTACCCAGATTGTTGAGTTCCCACTGAACAGAGCTCGATAACTCGTTATCCGGATATTTCTCCAGAAATTCATTGTAATAAGTCCTGGCCTTTTCAAAATCATTTATATTATTGGCGTAAATGAATCCCACCATGAACAGTGATTGCGCTGCATATTTGCTTTCAGGATATGTTTCGAGAAGCTCAAGATGAGCTTCCACCGATTTTTCGAAATCATTCAGATTATTCGAAAATATATAGGCGACCTTGTATTGAGCCTGATCCGCTAGCTCAGTTGATGAAAATTTTTTAGTAATTTTTTGATAAACTTTAAGAGATTCAGTATAATTACCCTCTTTTTCATATTTTTCAGCGAGCGCGAACATCTGCTCCTTGGTCATCTTCTGTCCGCATCCGATTAACACACCGAAAACCATCACTAAAATAAGCAGGGAACTCAATGCTCTTATCATTATATAAACCTCCACTTAGTTATAAATTATTCTTAAATTTAAGAAGTTTTATGCTTAAATGCAAGCGAATTTTTATCTGTTGTTACTTCAATCACATCGTTCGCCTTTATATCACCGTTCAATATCTTCGAGGCCAACGGATTCGATATATGCTTTTGCAGAGCTCGCTTCAACGGTCGGGCTCCGAAGGCCGGATCGTAACCAACATTCACCAGGAAATCAAGCGCATCATTTCCGAGATGTATCTGAATACCTTTCGCATTTATCATCTTCCGGATGTGTTTAAATTGAAGTTCGATGATCTGTTTCACATGGTCTTTCGTCAGCGACTGAAATGTGATGATCTCATCGATCCGATTCAGAAATTCAGGCCTCAGCGTCCTCTTCAACAATAACTCTACCTCACGTTTAATCTCCTCATGAACCTTCTCCGAGTTCGTGTCATCCATTTTTTGCATCTTTTCCATAATAAGATTGGCGCCCAGGTTCGACGTCATAATGATGATCGTGTTTTTAAAATTAACGACCCGACCCTTATTATCAGTCAAACGACCATCATCCAATATCTGCAGCAAGATGTTAAAGACATCCGGATGAGCCTTCTCGATCTCATCGAGCAACACCACGGCGTACGGTCGGCGACGCACGGCTTCCGTCAATTGGCCGCCTTCTTCATAGCCCACATATCCAGGAGGAGCACCTACTAATCGAGATACAGAATGCCTCTCCATATACTCGGACATATCGATACGGATCATCGCGTGCTCATCATCGAACAGAAATTCAGCCAGCGATCGCGCGAGTTCTGTTTTTCCTACACCCGTGGAACCGAGGAAAATAAACGACCCGATGGGTCGGTTCTCATCCTGCAATCCGGCCCGTGCCCGCCTGATTGCGTTTGCCACGGCTGATACAGCTTCCTCCTGATTAATCAATCGTTGATGAATTCGCTCTTCCATTTTCATCAACTTAAGCTTTTCTGATTCCATCATCTGTGCAACCGGAATACCGGTCCATTTGGATACTATCTCCGCAATGTCCTCCTCGTCGACCTCCTCCTTTAACATCTTCCTGTCCTTCTGAAGCTCCAATAATTTAGTGTTATCCTCATCCAGTCGTTTCTGGGCTTCGATCAGCTTACCGTAACGCAGTTCAGCCGCCTTCGACAAATTGCCCTCTCGCTCCGCCTTCGCAGCCTCGGTCTTCATCTGGTCGATGGATTCTTTGATCTCACGAATTCGTTGAATGATCTCTTTCTCCATCTGCCAATGCGTTCTTAATTCTTTGCGCTGTTCATCAAGATCAGCTATCTCCCGGCTGATGTCATCCAATCGTTTTTTCGATTCCACGTCTTTTTCCTTTTTAATACCCTGACGCTCAATCTCCAGCTGCCGGATTCGTCGTTCTACTTCATCCAGTTCCTCCGGCATGCTATCGATCTCGATGCGCAATTTGGATGCCGCCTCATCGATCAGATCAACCGCCTTGTCCGGCAAAAATCGGTCTGATATATAGCGATGCGATAACATGGCCGCTGCGATGATAGCTGAATCCTGTATTCTCACCCCATGGTGAACCTCATACTTCTCCTTAATTCCTCTTAGAATAGATATCGTATCCTCAACCGATGGTTCACTAACGATGATGGGTTGAAAACGCCTTTCCAAAGCAGCGTCCTTCTCGATATGTTTGCGATACTCATCCAGCGTCGTCGCACCGATGCAACGTAATTCACCACGCGCCAAAGCCGGTTTCAACATGTTCGATGCATCCATCGCCCCCTCGGCAGCACCTGCACCGACCAGAGTGTGAAGCTCATCGATGAACATGATCACTTCACCCTCCGATTCCTGCACCTCTCTCAACACCGCTTTCAATCGTTCTTCAAACTCACCCCTGAACTTCGCACCCGCAATCAATGCTCCCATGTCCAACGCAATGATTCGTTTATTCCTGAGGTTCTCAGGGACATCTCCCTCGACAATCCGATGGGCTAAACCCTCCGCAATGGCCGTTTTACCCACCCCTGGCTCACCGATGACCACCGGATTATTCTTCGTGCGACGCGATAATACCTGAAGTATACGGCGTATCTCTTCATCACGACCGATAACCGGATCCAATTTCCCTCTCCGCGCCAGATCGTTCAAATCACGACCGTAACGCTTCAAGGCCTGATATTTATCTTCCGGAGATTGATCCGTGATACGCTGACTACCACGTATCTCCTTTAACACCTCGAGAATATTATCCGAGGTAATCCCCTGCCGCACCAGATCTCTTGCTATCCCGGTGCCGACGTCAATAATCCCCAACAGTAAATGTTCCGTGCTCACATAGTCATCGTGCAACCGATTCGCGTGTTTCAAGGAGATATCAAATACCTTGTTTAAATTTTGCGAGATATATATCTGCCCTATTCCGCTGCCCGTTACCTTAGGCAACTTCTCAAGCATCGCAGTCACCCGTTGCTTCAATCCTACCACATCACCACCGATTTTCTTGATGATGGAGACGACTGTGCTCTCCTCATCCTGAATCAACGCGAGGAACAAATGCTCTGGCTCTATCTGCTGATGATTGAAATCACCCGCTAACTGCTGCGACCGCTGTATCGCATCTTGTGATTTTAATGTAAATTTATCTAACGTCATCTATGCTCACCTGCTTTCATTAATCGACTCATTGGTCGAACTGTATTCATCTTATCAGGCTTTGTGATTTAAAGCAATGAGTCTCCAGCCGACTCTACTATGCTGTTGTCTCTTATATGATCATTTGAAAAAAAGCGAGGTTCATCACCTCGCTCTTCACCATTGTTACAGACTCATTTTACTCCGACTTCATGGGTTTCATTCGTTTTAATCGTATCATGCCTGATGAATACGATTATTTTTTATCATCATCAACGACTTCAAAATCGGCGTCTTCAACGTTTTTTCCGTCATCACCACCCGTGGAGGATGAATCAGCTCCTTGATCAGCGCCGGCAGTCGCACCGCCTGGACCCGTGCCCGAAGCTGCTGTCTTTTTATAAATCTCAGACGATACCTCACTCCATACCTTTTCCAATTGCTCTAGACTCGATTTCATCTCGTCGCTGTTCTCAGTCTTCACGGCTTCTTTTACACGACCGGTCGCCGTTTCCAGTCGCGACTTCTCATTGGCATCGATCTTATCACCCATCTCCTGAATGTTCTTTTCCGTCTGATATACCAACTGATCTGCCCGATTCTTTAGATCGATCATTTCTCGCTTCTTCTTATCCTCTGCCGCATGCACCTTGGCATCGTTTACCATCTTCTCGACTTCATCCTTTGTTAAACCAGTGGACGCCTCGATATGAATCGATTGCTCTTTATTCGTCGCCTTGTCTTTGGCGGATACATTCAAGATACCATTCGCATCGATGTCGAATGTGACTTCGATCTGAGGAATACCACGCGGTGCCGGCGGTATGCCATCGAGGTGGAAACGTCCCAGCGACCTGTTATCCAGTGCCATCTCACGCTCGCCCTGCAACACATTGATCTCCACAGACGGCTGACTGTCTGATGCCGTTGAGAAAATTTCCGATTTACGGGTCGGTATCGTCGTATTCTTTTCAATCAACTTCGTAAATACACCACCAAGCGTTTCAATTCCTAAGGATAATGGCGTGACATCGAGCAGCAATACATCAGTTACATCGCCGGATAACACACCACCCTGAATGGCTGCACCCACTGCCACTACTTCATCCGGGTTCACCCCGCGATGCGGCTCCTTGCCAAATAACTCTTTAACGATCTGCTGAATTTTAGGCATCCGAGTAGAGCCTCCTACCAGCACGACCTCATCGATCTGCTCCGCTGTTAAAGATGCGTCTCTTAAGGCAGTCTTACAAGGCTCGATGGTGCGATTGAACAAATCATCACATAACTGCTCGAATTTTGCACGAGTCAGCGTCATGTTTAAATGCTTGGGACCCGTATTCGTCGCAGTGATGAATGGCAGATTGATGTCAGACTGTGCGACCGTTGATAACTCCATTTTCGCCTTCTCAGCCGCTTCCTTTAAGCGCTGCAATGCCATCGGATCTTTCGATAAATCAACACCCTCAGTCTTTAAAAATTCATCCACCATCCAGTCAATAACCCGTTGATCAAAATCATCACCACCAAGATGCGTGTCGCCGTTGGTGGACTTCACCTCAAAAACACCATCACCGATCTCTAAAATCGAGATATCAAATGTGCCGCCTCCGAGATCGAATACGGCAATTTTTTCATCTGTTTTCTGCTTATCCAGACCATAGGCCAAAGATGCAGCCGTAGGCTCGTTAATGATTCGTTTCACCGTCAAGCCTGCGATCTCCCCTGCCTCCTTCGTCGCCTGTCGCTGACTATCATTAAAATACGCGGGAACCGTGATGACCGCTTCAGTAACCTTCTGACCTAAGTAGTCTTCGGCCGTCTGCTTCATTTTTTGCAGGATCATAGCCGAAATTTCCTGGGGAGAATACTCTTTATCCACGATCTTCACACGTGCTACATCATTCTTTCCGCTGATGACTTTATACGGGACCTCATCGATCTCAGTCTTCACTTCTGCGTATCGGCGTCCCATGAATCGCTTGATAGAATATATCGTGTTTTCAGGATTGGTTATCGCCTGGCGCTTCGCTACCTGCCCGACCAAACGTTCACCATCCTTGGAAAATGCGACTACCGATGGTGTCGTTCGACCACCCTCAGCATTCGGTATCACAACTGGCTCTCCACCTTCCATCACCGCAACACATGAATTCGTCGTGCCTAAGTCTATTCCGATTATCTTACCCATTTGTTAACCTCCTGAAACTTTATAATTTATTTGTATAGTTGTCACTCTATCAATTTTCTATTGTTTATTATAAATTGCAAAGTTTATGCCATAAAAAAACGAATCCATAATCATAATATTAACAATAGATTATGGATTCGTTCGTCTAATTATTTATATGTTTTAGACTGCCAACAATGTCATTTTGGCAGATAAATCATGTCACATTGCCGGTTGTTTTGTCTTTTTTAGAAAGAGTGTTGTCGTCCGATTTCGAGCTTGTCGCTGGTCCCGGCTTTTCGGATTTCTCTTTATCTTTTTTATAGGTATCGTTTCTGTAGTCCGTAATATAAAAACCCGAACCTTTAAACAGGAAACCATTCCCAACGCCGATCAATCTCTTCACACGTCCTCCGCACTCTGGACATGTGGTCAATGGATCTGCATTAATCGATTGAAATTCTTCAAAAAAATAACCACAATCGACACATTTATACTCGTAAGTCGGCATCTCTTCTCCTTAGCTGCAGCTTCTATTTTATTCTTTCGGCATCTTAAACGAGACGTAGTAATGGTCTTTACCCTTCTTCAGCCTCATGAAGATGATTTCATCCTCTTCAATATCGTTAATTACTTTGTTGAAATCATTGACCGATGTGATCATCTCCCTGTTGATCGCCTTAATCAGGTCACCCGTGCGTATGCCTTCACGAAAAGCAATGCTGCCGGATTTAACATAGGTGACCAGCACACCCTCATCATCTTCATATCCATATTCGCTTCGTGTCGCGCTGGTGAGATTCTCCACCCGTATACCGATCTTCTCAGTGCTCTTCGGTTTCTCTGCAACAGGCTCTGAGCGCTCAGTATCAGGATGTTCACCCAGACGAACAGTGACGGTCTGGCTCTCACCATTGCGAATCACCGTCAATTGAACCCTGGTATCCGGTTCTATGGAGGCAATCATTAAACTTAAACGGCTCGCATCTTCAACTTCCTTACCGTCGATGGCGGTAATAACGTCTTCAACCTTCAGTCCGGCTTTCGCAGCAGGACTGTCCTCCAATACCTGCGAAACCAGAGCACCCTTGGATGATTCCAATCCCAGCGCCTGCGCCATCTCATCATCGATACCCTGAATCATCACACCGAGCCACCCACGCACGACATGCCCCTTTTCGATGAGCATTTCCATAACGTGACGAGCCATATTAACCGGAATCGCAAATCCGATCCCTACATTGCCGCTTCCACCACCGGAAACGATTGCCGTGTTGATTCCGATAAGCTCGCCCCTTAAATTGACAAGCGCTCCCCCACTGTTTCCGGGATTAATAGCAGCATCCGTCTGTATGAAATCCTCATACTCAGCCAACTGGAAACTGGAGCGACCTTTGGCGCTGACGATACCGTGCGTAACCGTATGCTCCAATTCTCGGGAAAACGGATTCCCGATCGCTAACACCCATTGTCCTACTTCAACCTTATCGGAATCGCCCAGCCTCGCCGCCGGAAGATTTTTCGCCTCGATCTTAATGACCGCAACATCGGTCTTCGCATCAGTTCCCACAATCTTAGCCGTGTACTCCTTGTTATCGATCGTCAATACGGTTATCTCATCCGCATCCTTGATCACATGGTTGTTCGTTATGATATAACCATCTTCACTAATGATGACGCCTGAACCCAATCCTTGTTGCCGATATTCTTCTGTACCGTCATCTCGCTGTCCTTCATCCCTTCGCCGATTGTCCGGCATCTCAAAAAACCTTCTGAAGAAATCATCCTGAAAAAAATCGGAGAACGGGTTCATTCTGCGATATTTGATTATTCGAGCACTCGTTATCGTCACAACTGAAGGCTTGACATCTTTTGCGACTTGTACAAAGGCATTGTCGAGAGCAGCGACATCGATCGTCGTGTTCAGCGGAGATCTCTCCGAACCCAGCACAGATTTGCCTGCCTCATTATCTTCAGCAAATCCGACGTGTGTCCAGTTCATGTTTGAAGCGAAAATCAGACCCGCTATCACACCAACGAATACAGCTCCTATAACGATTAGAATTAGTTTATTCGATCTCATGATTGTTTCTCCTATGTTTCTATATGCGTTTTCTTACTTTCAAATTGATCTATTAGTTCCTGCTCCTCCGCCGTATATTCCCTCTTTTTCGTTGTAATTACAGTGACAAATTGATCACCCTTGACCGATTTCTTACGTATGCCCATCCCTTTCAGCTTAAATGTTCTGCCGCTCTGAGTGTTCGCAGGTACTTTCATCTGTGCCTTATCGCCATGAATCGTCTTTACTTTAATCGAAGCACCTTTTATAGCGTGTACAATATCAAGTTTTACGTCACAATAAATATCATTTCCTTTTCGCCTGAAGAAATTGTGTTTACTGACATGCACCCTGACAAACAGATCACCCGTTCGTCCACTCGAAGCGCTCCGATTACCCTGTTCCGCTAAGCGCAGCTTCAAACCATCCTCAATTCCTGCAGGGATCGTAATTGAAATCTGCCTCGATACCTTCACTTCTCCCGTACCGTTACATGCTGAACAAGGAGTTTCTATAATGTAACCGTGGCCAAAACATCGGGGACACGGTCGGTTGACTGCAAAAAATCCCTGCGACATTGAGATCGTTCCCTGACCACCGCAGGTCGGACAAGTCTTGCGCGTTGTGCCGGCACTGGCACCTGATCCGTGACAAACACTGCACGTCTCATTCCTTGTTATCTTGATAGTCCGCTTACCACCCGTTGCAACCGTCTCCAATGGTATATAGATGTCAGTCACGACGTTAACACCGTCTTCCCTCTCACTACCCTTACTTCGCCTCATGCGCGATCCCTGATCGAACAGATCACCGAGTATGTCGCCGAGCCCAAATCCACCCGATCCGAACAGGTCCTCAATATTCACCCCTCCGCCTCGTCTCCCAGCAGAACCTGTGCCTCTCCATATATTTCCTAAATCTTCAAAATTGAAAGAATCAAAATTGTAACCACCAGAACCCTGACCGTAAGCGCCTAATTTTCGCATCTGATCGTATTTCTTGCGCTTGTCCGGATTACTGAGCACACTGTATGCCTCAGAAATCTCCTTGAAACGCGATTCAGCGGAAGGATCGCTCTTGTTTGCATCCGGATGATACTTTTTCGCCAATTCCCGATACGACTTTTTTATATCCTGAGTCGATGCACTTTCATCTACACCAAGTATATCATAATAATCTTTTGCCACTTCAAAATCACCCCTTATACTTGATCACTTTGACCTTCGCGGCGCGTAATAATTTCGACTTGTAAAAATAACCTTTCTGCCATTCTTCAACGATCATGTTGTCATCCTCTTCTGATCCGGATTCTATCAGCATCGCTTCGTGCAGGTTGGGATCGAATTGTCGCCCTATACATTCCATAGCAACCAGACCCTCGCTCTCTAATATAGACATCAACTTTTTATAAATAGTTTTAAAACCTGCCGATTTCTCGTCCTCTTCATCAAGATGATTAAACATTAAATCGTAATCGTCAAGTATAGGCAGCAATTTGTGAATCAATTCCCCCCTCACTAAATCGGCCAATTCCAACCTCTCTCTCTCGATGCGCCGCTTATAGTTAGAAAATTCTGCCTTCAATCTGATCAATAAGTCTAAATAATTCTCTTGAGAGCCAACTTCCTCCGTCCGTTCCTCTTCCGACTGCCTGTCAGCTTGATCTTCACCATCCGGATAATTAATGATGATCTCCCTCTCTTTATCTGCTCCGTTGCTGTCATTTTTGTCAGTCAAAATATCGTCTCCATCATGATTAATTAATATCAACCTCTTTATCATATTATATAGTACAAATTTTATACCACATTGACAATATTTATATAAATAATTAATTTTAAATTATTTATATAAATAGTCAATTAATAGACTGGTTAATCACTATTTTTCTTGTCTGTCAATTTGTCAGATAAAAAAAAGCATCTTAATCACAGAATAAGATGCTTTTTACTCAACAAATTGATCCACCACCCGCTATTGTAGCGGCACCTCCACGAATGCATGAAAAATTGTATTCTCTCGATTTATCTTCATGATGAGCACATCCCCTGGCCGTAAGGAGCTCATAATTGTCTGAAATTGTTCGATCGAATGAATCACCTCTTCACCGATCTCCAGTATCATATCGTTTACCTGTATCCCGGCTTCAAACGCAGGACTGTACTGCTGGACGGCGGACACGATCAAACCGTGAGCGCTCCTGATACCCAATTCCGCAGAAAGATCTCTTTTAGTCGACTCCACCTGCAGACCAAGATATAAGTATTGTACCTTCGTTTTCGTTGCTTTCTTTAGATTCGTATACGATTGTCTCACACCCAGCGTCGTTTTTAACTTTAAAAGTTTATTTTTCCTCAATACAGTCAAAACAATTTCCTTGCCCGGATCCTTCTGCACGATAATACTCTGAACACTGTTGGATTGATTGACACTCGTTTCATCAATTTTAATCAGCACATCCCTCTCTCGCAATCCAGCCGCGTATGCAGGTCCATCCTCACTCACAGTATCAACGAACACCCCGAACGGTTTTTTGAGTCCCAGTGCCCTTGCTCGCTTCTCATCAATGTCCTGCATCGATATACCCAAATAGCCGCGCGTGACCTTACCAAACCTCACCAGATCGTTCATGATCTCCCGCGCCAGATTGATCGGAATAGCAAATCCATAGCCCTGACTGTACCCATTTTCGGTCGCGATCGCCGTGGTGATACCGATCACCTCACCCTTAAGATTGATCAGCGGCCCTCCACTGTTGCCGGGATTGATCGCAGCGTCGGTTTGGATGAAATTCTCGACTCCGTACATGTCGCTGATGATGTTTATCTCCCGTCCTTTGGCGCTGATGATGCCGGCTGTTATCGTTGCATTCAACTCGAGAGGATTGCCGATCGCCAGTACCCACTCCCCGACGCGACAATGATCGGAATTTCCCATCGTGACCGGCTGCACATGGTCCGCATCGATCTTGATCAGTGCAATTTCGGTTAGCGGATCGATTCCTATAATCGCGGCTTCATACGTCCTCTTATCATGTAGTGTCACGACAATGGATTCTGATGTCTCAACGACATGCACATTCGTGAGGATATGTCCCGCACGCGATACGATCATCCCGGAGCCGGTTCCCCG
>JAFGOE010000075.1 GCA_016926625.1 Candidatus Zhuqueibacterota bacterium | reverse complement strand
TATAAATTTATATTTATTATATTAAAATTAGCTATTGTGATTTTTCGAGATAAGTTGCAGGCTAATGTTATGCGGATCTCATATTCGACTGGTGATTATCATGACACTCTTTAAAAACAAATATCGTATCGAGTCAACGAGGTGGCAAAGTTGGAATTACTCGTCATCCGGGGCATATTTTATTACTATCGTGACGAAAAATCGTGTACGCTATTTCGGTTCTGTCAGAAACGGCAGGATGAATTTAAGCGAATTAGGCAGCATCGCGCACCAATGCTTCGAACAAATTCCTGATCATTTCCCCATCGCCATGGTGGATGAATTTGTCATCATGCCCGATCATGTGCATGCAATTATAGTCATCAAAAAAAATATTTCATCCAGTGATATATCCCATACAAATAATTCGGAAATCGATAATGGGGATATTGCAGATCGGCGGGATATGATTGATGATAATCGATCGACCAATCCACAACGATCCACCAACCCCCATCAACCCGATCGTGCGCGCAATCGATTCGGACCGCAATCCCAAAATC
The DNA here is from genome assembly GCA_016926625.1 of Candidatus Zhuqueibacterota bacterium. Lineage (GTDB taxonomy): Bacteria > Zhuqueibacterota > Zhuqueibacteria > Thermofontimicrobiales > Thiofontviventaceae > Thiofontadaptatus. The sequence goes on along the minus strand of JAFGOE010000075.1, from coordinate 95,023 downwards.
TGGCATCAATCGTCCGCGGATATAAAACAGGGGTTACCAAATACGCACGGCTAAACCATATACCATTCAAATGGCAATCGTTATACCATGACCATGTCATCCGTAATAACGATGAATTCATGCGCATCAAATATTATATCCGAAACAACCCACGTAATTGGACCGGATTATAAAAATAATAGAGACGCAATATATTGCGTCTCTATTTCGTCAATATCGCACCATATCACCACCGTATCATTGCCCCGCATCGATGGTTATTTTGAACACCCATGCCGTACGGGTCTGCGCATTTCGTTGTATTTTTTCCGGCACTATAATTTTGAATCCGGTTCCTAGGGGCTGGGTAATTAATACATCATCGCTGCCAAGCATCTGTGTCTTGAATTCCGGCGACCACTTAATGGACGTGACGAATATTTCCTGCGGAAGAGTCTTCTCGTCCTCATCGGCTATGTAAATTGCATACACGGCACTACCATGTTTGCTCTTCGTGAAATAAAGTTTTCGATTGTCACGATACGGTTCATGAGCCCGGGTCTCATAGATGCATTCTCCGTTAACCTTCATCCACTCGCCCACACCCTGCAGCATCTTGTACGCATCTGCATCGAATTCGCCAGCAGGACTGGGAGCGATATTGAGCAATAAATTTCCGCCTTTGGCCACGATATCGATCAATATGCGAATGACCCTTGCGCCCGACATGTACTTCGCGTTGAATGCATACGAATAGCCGCCACCGGAAATGATGTTCGATTCCCACGGATCTTTTATCGGCTCTTTCGGAATCATGTTCTCCGGCGTCAGATAATTCTGATACCGACCTTCCACCGCCCGATCCACAACGATCAGTCCCGGTTGTTTTTCCCTGGCCTTTTCCACAATCTCACCCAAACGTATGTCCTGACTCTGCAAATTGGGCTGTTTGAAATCGATCATGTTTTTATATTCTCGTAATTTCTCATCGGTGTAGGGTTGCACCCATCCCCCATCCAGCCAGAGCACATCGATCGTCCCGTAATCCGTCATCAGTTCATCGACCTGGTCATGCGTATAACGGATGAAATTCTCCCACCGATCCCTGTATTTGCTGATATTATAATTGACATTTCGATCCGCAGGAGGGAAATTCGGCCACCAGTAATAGGGACAATGCCAATCAGGCTTCGAAAAATAAGCACCAATCATAAATCCACGCCTCCTGAACGCGTCAAAGATCTCCCTGGTGATGTTGCTCTTCGGATGCGTACTGAACGGACATCCTGAATCCGTGATCTTGTAATCCGTTGTCTTTGTATCGAACATGCAAAATCCGTCATGATGTTTGGTAGTGAACACCACATACTTCATCCCCGCATCATCAGCCGCCCACGCCCACTTCTCCGGATCAAATTTAGTCGGATTGAACGTCGTCTTCAAATTTTCATATTCCTTTACGTATTCCACATAATTATCCGATTTACGACGACACCAATCCTCGTCCTCAGGACAAATGGACCACGACTCCACCACACCCCACTGACTGTAAGGTCCCCAGTGCATGAGCAATCCAAATTTGATATCCTGCCATTTATCTAATTTCCTGAGAACCTGCGGATCGGTTTCCGGGTAATATTTCTGCGTCTCCGACGCCCACATATCAACATTAATAATCACAGCGGCCATAAAGACCGCCACGTAAAATAATAATTTAAAATGCATTACTCCCTCCGACAATAATGGTCCGACAAAAAAACGATCAACCGAACGTTAACTCAATCGAATCGATACTTAGAAACCTTGTATCATTTAACCTGAATACATCCTCTTTATCGAAAAATTACAATTCACCTGTTCAATCTACGGGTCGCCAGTTCTGACCCTCGTTGATCCTGATCTGTTCCAGATAATTTTGGATCTGTAGACATTTTAAATAAGGATTCAAACGGAATGTTTGAAAGCTCAGATCCGGATCACGTACAGGAAGAACGACACCTGTTTCTTGCAGAGCAACGATTCTTCCATCGATACTCACTCTATGGTTTGAGATGTCGGACCAGTTTATGATCACCCGATCTTTTTTATTTAATCTAAATGATGTTTCATATATCGTATAATCCATACCAGCCAATTTCAAGGTGATATTTATATCTTCATCTAGATTTGAACCTTGAAAAACGTATAACCTCGAACTTCCACTTTGCTCAAACATGCACTGAACCTGCTCATCCTCTCCGAAATTATATACAAATTCTACATGATCCAATGCCCCGGGTAATTTCGGCGCAATTATCACACTGCGATTCAACATGTTCACATGGATTCCCAGATAATCCTGATAGAAATTTCTTACAAATTCGGACACCGACCAGGCCTGGGAATACGTTCCGCTTGGCTTGACACTGCCATCATCGTTTAGCTGAGGTTCAACGAGCTCGGATAGCGAACCGGGCATGCCCACATGAAGTATCTGGTCCGCAAGATGACGCGTCAGCCGAAAAGCCAGTTCCTGATAGCCGAATCGCGTCATGGCCGAGACCACCGGGCCGGCATTCCAATGCCAGCAGAGTCCGTTGTGATAGGCCGCGTCAAAGTGATAGATTTGATCATGATGGTAAGGATGAAAGTAAGCATCATTCTGCGACAGCGATGCGATCCCATAAGGATAGGTCAGTTCAGATACCACCTGTCTGACTACAGCGCTGCCGATTGCTGGCTCGATGAGATAATCAGTCTGCGGGATAGTCACGGCAAATAACTGGTTCGGCCTGATTTGACGATCAGGGGTTCCATCCGCATTAAGATGATCATATAGTGTATTATTCGCGGGATCGATAAATAATTTATTAAAATTCGCTCTCGCCGTATCCGCCATCATGTTCCAACTCCCTGCTTTCTTGTGATGACCTAACAGATTGGCGATCACCGCACCAACACGCAACTGATTATACCACAGCGCCTGAATCTCCACCGCCCGATCACCGCGAGGCGACCAGGCTTCCTGACCCCGAATTCGCGCATCCATCCAGGTGTCCGCATCATCATGCGTGAGCAGACGATGCTCATCGACAAAATTCTTCAGTGATCCTTCCACGGCCCGTTCGATGACGGGAAACATCTTCCTGGCGAACGATAAATCGCCAGTATGGAAAATATATTCTGCAATCTCCCGTATCATCCATGGCGTCCCATCAGTCGTATTGTAAATCATATCATCGGGAGACGCTACCCTGTTCGGTATTCTGCCATAAAGCCTGTGCTCACTTTCCTGCAACTGGTAATCAGCGAAACTCTCGATCACTCTCGCGGCATCATCGAATTGTCCCGTCACTAACGCAATTCCCGGCAGGGCGATGAACGTGTCCCTTCCCCAGCTCTGATTGAACCACGGTAAACCAGCCCAGATGCCTTTGCCGAATTGGTCGACAACCAGAGCGCTACCCGAGATTTTCGCCCAATGTAATGCCTTGTCGTAATCCGAATCATTCGTTTTAAAATAGGACTCCTGCAGTAATCGTCCGATTACTTCCTTTTTCTTCTCTATCAGATTACCTGCGTCCTTAACAATCTCATCGATACGCCGTCTCAACTGATCTTTGTCGGTCCCATATAACACAATGTAATGCAGGGACGCTGTCTCCTCTGTTTCATTCCTATGCAGAAACTGCCCCTGAAGCTCGTCTTTAGTACCCGGATGTCGATTAACTCCATCTGCACTCTCAGACCAGCGGCTCGCGACTGATGACTTGATAGCCCAAAATCTCTTGCTACTCATGTCAGCAACGATGAGAAGTCCCGAACGATGATCATGCTCAACGTAGAACTTCGACATTTCGGAAGCGAAAACAGGGTAAAACGTCCAGCGGACTGGACGCCTGCTCTGCAAGGAAATGATCAAGCCGTGCTCCTGATGTAAAACCGTGATCTTCTCTGCAAATCCGTCGTTCCAATGGTGCACTGCCTGATGAGGTACAATATCCACACGACGCGCCGTTGAGCGGTCTAATAGACTATCATTAGCGACCACGTAAAAATCCCTGAGCAGATTGCTGTCTTCTATATTATATCCACCCTCCAACCTGTTGTAACAATACGTTCTGCCTTGCCAAAAGCCGCCGACCTTGTCCGTGTACGCATATACGCGCGAGTTTGATGGCTGGATCTCTATCGCCAGCTCGTCAAAAATAGCATCCACAGAAGGGACCTCAAATAACGGATCATGATGTCGCGAGGTGCAGCTACTCACGATGACTATGACAAATAAACAGATAGCGACATGAAGGCCGACATATGTGATGATTTTCATCATATAACTCCTTTGCACAACAGCGCTTCGAATTTGAATTGAGAGTAACGAGTAAATGATACCATTTCTTTAAAACAATGAGGGTGATCGAGTTACATAAACGGCGCGATAAGCAGACACTGCTCTGACATGTCCGCTATCATAGCCATTTACGATCTTGAATGAGTTCGAATCGTGCAACGAAATGGCTCGTTACTATTAAGTAACGAGTCTAAATCGATCGACAGGTGGTCTCTTGGGTGGGCAGCAATGCAGGCCTTGCATCGTAAAGTAGATGTTCTTCGTTTTTCCTCACTAAGAAATCGATGGGATAAGTAGGATTACTTTACCCAATCCACATACTTCTTTGTGACGAAAATATTCTTTCCTTCTGCCTTTATATTGAAATCTTTCTTTGCATCATACACATCGATGTCCACAAAACCTGCTCGTTCCAATCCGGAGACGAGTTCGTCTCGTGAGTAACAACGCTGATACAGGGTTACATCGGTGCGTTTCCATTCATCATTGCGGTTGAATATGGTCGCATGAAATTTACCGACCTTATCCGGTGATTCATACGAAGTCGCAATGGCACAGACGATGCTATCGTCGATAATGTTCGATTGGTACCCTTTCCAATTTCTCTGATAGCCATCCTCCATGGTAAGATCGAAAATGAATGTACCACCGTCGCGCAATGAATTATACACATTTTTAAATACGAAATCAAGCTCTTCTTTTTTCATGATGTGATTCAGACTATCGGACATGGAAATCACAAGGTCGAATAAATTGGGAATATTGAACGTACGAGCATCATCCAGCTTGAAATCGACATGATCGGCGTTCTTGCGGGCAAGCACTAACATCTCGGCTGAACTATCGATGCCAGTTACCTGGAATCCTAATTCAGTCAGTTTTTTAGCGATATGTCCGCTGCCACAACACAGATCGAGTATCTTCGCTCCTGTGGGTAACTCACTAAGACACAATTGCTGCAATAGTGGAATGACTTTTAGACTTTTTTTCGCCAGATATCTGTCATATACCTGCGCAAAATCATCGTAGGTGACGTATTGGGGAATGTCCATGATGATTCTACCTCCTGTGTGTTCATCTGATAACGAATATTGGACACATTAAATAGTTTAAGTTCTCATTTTATTAGTACAAAACACAACATAACATGAACGATGCAAATCAATTTAACTCAGCGCATGCCTGCGTCCGAAGTCGATCAAAACATTCAATTTCATTGTACAGTGTATCAAATGATTACACTTTTTGATGCTCAGTGACTAGTGACCGCATCATTGGATTTCTTCGACACAGACGCCTATCCGCTGGGTACACCATGACTAATAATAATATATTTAATATGTTAACTACTTAATATCAATAAGATATATTAAGCAATATTTGTAACTTAAATTTAAATATTTACTTATATACTAATTTTATATACAAAAACTGTGCCACATCAGATGACACATGGGTGCTCAAACGGTTGCGATGAAGCCAGTCGCCAGTCTATGTTCGCATCAGGCCGGCTTAATACTATTCACAACAACCGTTCACACTCTACACTTAGGATCGTGCAAGTTATAAAGAAGGATTACGAAGGTCAATCTGTTATTTGATGAGGTTTATTTTGATCGCGGCAAATCGTTGTGCTGTCTCAATACACACAAAATACACGCCTGATGAAAGTCCGTTGCTGTCAAGTTGCAGACGATGATGGCCCACGTTAAACTCATCGCTCGCTAATACACTGATGAGTTGTCCGCTCATATTATAAAGCTTGATATTTACTTTTTCCGCGTTTTCCATGCTGAACATGATCGTTGTATTTTGGTTAAAGGGATTGGGATAAGCAGCTAGCGATAGCTGCGTTGGCACGGCGTCGTCATTGTCGGCGATTACGGGAGTATAGTTCAGATACATGCGCTTCAAGTCCATAATTCGCTGGTAGGCTTCATTGATTCGGCTTACGGGAATTATGCCCTGATTCACCTTGTCAGATACGATATCGATGATCGTGCCTGGTAGAGATCGTTCATCGCGCATGTTCGTTGTATAGAGCAGTAAATCGACTCCTGCGTTGATAGCCAGCTCGATCGCTTCATCAAATTCGTAGTTATCCATGATAGCCCGCATGTACATCGCATCGCTGATGACGGCTCCATTGAAGTGCATCTCATCCCGCAACATCGATGTGATGGCGGCATAGGAGAGCGTAGCAGGGTAGATCTCATCGATCACGCTGTTGTAAAGATGACCCGCCATCACGAAGTCAGCATATCCATCGTCGATCAGGTATCGATACGGAAGCAATTCATCCTGCGACCAGGTGTTGCTGATATCGGTGAAGCCGTCGTGTGAGTCGTCGACAGCGCTACCGTGGCCCGGATAATGCTTCAGCGCGGTCATGATGTGTCGCTTATGAAATTCATCGATGTACCACGCCGCGTGTCGATAGACGGTCGCAGGATCAGCCGAAAAACTTCTCTCATAATTGCCGATCGCCGGACTAGTCGGATTGACATTGACATCGATAACCGGCGCCAGGTTCAGATTAAATCCCCCCTCCGCCAGCCAGTCGGCCATCTTCCCGGCTTCGCTTCGAGTGGAGTCCTCCCTGTTGAATACAGTTCCCAGCGTATATGCCGTGTAAGTCGCTTCATATCCGTTATTTTCATCCAATCGGGCCACGATGCCACCTTCTTCGTCGATCGCCAGTATAAGCGGCGTCGCTGCCAGATCCTGCAGATCTTGTGTCAAATTCGCTATTTGAACGGGATTTTCGAGATTGTAGGCCAGACAGATCACGCCTCCCAGATTGCGCTGCTGAATATCGTAGGCCAGACTATCGGGTATTTCCGTCCCCCCGAAGCCCACCATGATCATCTGCCCTATTTTCGAACGCAGATCAGGCTCCGCGTACGAGTTCTTATTTATGATCAGGATTAATATCAGCAATAGCACAAGCTTATATTTATTCATCGGCCATCCCATCCGGTTCAGAACCTGTCAAATCAATATTTAACGAATTAGCAATTAATATGTTAAGAAGATACTAAACATCAGGGTAAAAGTCAACAACAGATATTCAGGTGAACCAGCAATTTTAATAGAATCCTGTTGCAGTCGCTGTATTTTCAATAAAAAAGCCATCCGGCACCATAGATCGGATGGCTTTAACAGAAATTTTCAATTGGCGCGACTTCATCGCTTGTTGATCTTAATACTACCCCCCGAAGTCTTTAAAACCAGCAGCGGACCCCCACCATTGATCTCTCCTTGCAATACATTCGACTTCAATTTCCCCTGCACCGTCACCGGAAAATCCGTACTCACACTACCGCCGGATGTACTGGCATCGATGGTAAATGCAACATCAGGATTAATAGACACAGTAATACCACCGCCAGAAGTCCTTAATACACAATCGGAATCAATATCACCAACGAATTCTGCACGTATCGGACCACCCGAGGTGTTGGCATTAATATTCCCCGCGATATTCTTCAACGTGATTCCTCCGCCGGATGTGGAAACATGCGTGTCCCCGGAAGCACCATCGACACTCACGCCGCCGCCCGATGTACTGGCGTTCACTTTTCCCTTCGTCTCGCCTATCGAGATGCCTCCGCCAGAGCTACTGATTTCAACATCATGCGTAGCGCCAGCGAGAGTTATTCCTCCACCCGATGATTTCGCTACGACTGCTCCGTCGACGTGTCCTACTCTAACAGACCCACCGGACGTGCGAAGGTTGACATCACCGCTAATATCCGTTACGTCGATACTGCCACCAGCCGTCTTGAGGTCAAGATTAAATTCGCTCGGCACCTTAATCTCAAAGTGCATGTTGATCCCACTCGACCATCCTCCCAACCATTTGCTCCCCTTACGCTCGACGATCACACTCACGCCGCGACTATTTTTTTCAAGATCGAAATCGAATTTATCGAGTATGTCCTCCACACTCCTGCTTCGAATACTCTTCGATCTGTTTTCAATCACAATATGAACCTGGTCCCTGTCCCAGGTTTCCACAGAGACAGAACCGAGATCGGATCGTAACTCCAATAACTGGCCTTTAGAGACTTCGAAAGTCTTCTCCAATATTTCATCTGCAGCGACGACACCCGATTGGATGAAGCCACATGCCACCAATGTCACAATCATGATCGATAATAATTTTAAAAATGTCTTCATTGCTTTGCTTTCTCCATTATGGTTATTACAGCTTTAAAGACGTAAAATATCATGCAATGTTTCAATTAAAAGATGGTACACTCAAACTATCGCCTTAAACTCGCTTTGCTGAACATGTGCACGGGTATGTCGACATCGAACCGGATTTCTTGAACGATAAATTCGGTTCCCTGGCCATGCTTTAACTCGTCTTTAACCACAATTTTGATGGGAACCCAGCGATCATCCTGCCTGACCACATCGTAGATCTGCGTGCTCTTTAGTAATTTACCACTCCTTCCGTATCGATTCTCCTTCATGATGAGATCACGTTCCTTATCCACCCAGACTTTTCTGCTGTGATAAGCGACATCCTGTTTTTTCGCTTTGAGCTCCAGAATCCAACAATCCCGGCCATCAATATTTTCCTCGCCCACAATCTCCGCATCGTATAGATGGTGCAATTCAGGATCTTCCATCATATCTTCATACGACATATCCGAACCCATGACCGATTGCCGCAGCATGTGCCCCGATATGCGTATGATACGATCGGTACCAGGAGAGTACGTCCATAACTGGTCTTCGAGTTTCAGCATTTTAGTACCTTTTTCACGAGGCGGGGAGAGGTACTCGGTGAACGATTTATCCACCCCTTCGATGTAACTTTTCGATTCGATCGTCCTGGAACCTCGCCTGTCATGAATGACCATCCTGGATACAATGACTTTGTTGGTCGACGTCATATTATCGTCAATTTGCTTCAACAGTCCGTTGGCGTCAGGCTGCTGAGCGAAGAGTAATGAACACTTAAGCATATACATTATAAAAAAGATTCGTTTCATACTTCCAACTCCTTAAATAATTGTGATGTCTGACGTTTATAAATTCCGATTCCCGCTATCGCCGTCCCGATGACATTAGCGATCAAACCCGGAATAAAACCGATGAACGCGCTGCCAGGTGTCACCCTCGCCCGCATCACATTGGTCATCATCATCGAAGCATTTCTCATGATAGAAGTGATATCGATTCCATGAACCTGCAGATAGTAAGAGAACGCAAGTCCGATAATCGTCCCGATGACAGACCCGGCAATACCAAGGACAACGCTCTCCAGAATCATACTCCGGTAAACATGTCCTTTGCTCTCTCCGATGGCCAGGCGCACGCCGATCTCGCCATAGCGACGAATGCCACCGATCAGGCCGGAGTTCCAAAGCACGATAGACATGACCACGACGAAGATGAAAATAATGACACCGATGAACGTCGATGCCATATCCAGGAAAGAAGCGAGTTCTTCCTGCTGTTTCAATGTCTTCATCATCGGTGAGTACTCATCATCCTCATCGCTATGCTCACGATTAAATTCCCCTGCTATCATAGAAGCTTCTTCATCCTTATAAAGCATATCTCGGAACACGCCTAATACCTCGCCGGCAGCATCATCCATGTTCAAGGCGACCTGTACATCGCCGAGATCCGCAATCATGGTCCCTCTGTCGAGAGCAGTCATCCCAAAATTGACAGTACCAACAATCGTAAAATTGTACATGGCCATCGAACCGTACATCGTCGATCCCATCAACGTGGCAGTCTCACCCAGGCTGGCGTTTAATTTCCGGGCAAATTGGTCGCTTAACACAATTTCACCTGGCGACTGCGGCAACCTGCCGCTTACAATCGATTTCTCCAAATTCAATATTTCCTTTTCATGACTTTCAGCACTTAGCAAATCGATTCCAAGCCCTGTCACCGGTGCCTGGTCACGGGTTTCTCCGAACTCATCGGGAATATCGAGCAGACCACCGAAACGAATGCGCGGTCTCCACAAAACCTCCGGATATTCGGCCTGCAGAGTGTCCAAAAGATCGTCTATGCCGATAATCGCCAGTTCGTTTGGTATTTGGGAAATATCCGCATTATAGGCGCGCGTCATCACTCTGAGGTGCCCTGTCTCAAATATCGCACTCGTGTATACCATATTGCTCTTCACGCCGTCCATCCAGCAAGTGAGGAATACCGTTAACAGGACGCCGGCAGCGATGACGATGATTGGGAACAGGCTACGCGAACGATCTCTCAGGAGTCCCTTTATCAGAAACTTTATCATAGACTTTTTCCTTTCAAGGCATCAGTAGGATTTATTTTAGATATTTTGCTAGAAGGCAGATAGCTTACGATCGTCGTCGTTAAAAGCACCAGGACGATCGTTCCGACGATAAGTGCCAGACTGTATGACGGGAATAACTTCTCCCCGATAGCAAATCCGTAATCATCAATACTCTGGGGCATTGCCCAGCCCTGTTTGCTGAACCAGATCAGCAGAGGTATCCCATAGATGGCTGCGATGACGATCGCAATAATGCCGTGCATAGCACCTTCGAGTGTGAAAAGTTTGACAACGCGCCAACGCGTCATACCTAAAGCCATCAGAGTACCGATCTCCTTTCTCCGCTTGAAGACCGACAGTACCTGCGTATCGAATATGGCTATCATCGCGAGTACCAGTAATATCAGGTAGATGATCGAGGCGGAGACCGTCTTCATCTGAACGACTTCCCTGATATCCTTCAACAAAAAATCGTGATCCTTGAACTCCCAACCTGCAATGGTCGGAATATCGTTCATCTCATTGTCGATCACCACGATGGTCGCTTCATTCTCCAGGCGTGTCATCTTGCGTAAGCTGTCCAGCGGTAACCAGATCTGGCCCACATCGATAGTCGAAACCGTCGTCCTCATGACATCTACAATATGGATATCGAGCGCATCGAATGTCCCGTTCACATCACGCCAGCGCAAGGTAACATAATCATCCCTGGTCAATCCTGAATTCTTCGCCATCCGCGAGCCGATGAGAGCAGGTATCCCACCATCTGACTGATCAAGAACCGATGATGGAAGACCAATGATCTGCTGAGACGGATCGATCCCCTTTAGCTGAACTGACATGATGCGACCTTTCGGATAGATCGTTCCGCGGGCGACTAAAATGGGAGCTGCACGGTCTTGATCGATCAGCTGCCTCAATTGAAGCGGCAGCTTTTCATGAGCATCATCAAACGTAAACGGATCGTACGGATCGTAACCATCCACCCAATACTGTCCGCCGCCGACCTCATAATCGATCATTGCTCGCGAAGCCTGCCGGTTCATGCCCTCGTATAATCCCTGCGTCCAAATAATGGCGACGTAGGCAAACGAGAGCACGAATACGTTCAACCAGGTCCGCAGTCCAGCCCCTACGATGTTCTTATAGGCCAATTTTGGAATTATCATGTGTTTTCCTTTATAAAATTTTATAAAACGATTTCTCTTCTTCACCGTCATCTCATGACGATGGATAGTATCATGAGTAATACACAAAATAAGAAAGGTTCACTATTCTGTGAATCGATTACCGAATCGTCATGTTAAAACCACACGATCACTATGAATCGTCTCGACTCACCATCTCGTCCTTAACCACTCTTCCATCGAACAGTGTTATTTTACGCTTCAGATACGCGATGACCTTCTCATCATGCGTCGAAAAAAGGAACGTCGTTTTTAATTCCTTATTCAGCACTTCCATCATTTCCAAAATATTATATGAATTTTCCGCGTCTAAATTGGCTGTCGGTTCATCAGCCAGGACGATCTCGGGCTTTTTCACCATCGCCCGGGCAATGGCGACTCGCTGACTCTGTCCGCCAGAGAGTTGGTTGGGCCTCGATTGGGCCTTGTCGGTCAGTTTAACCCATTCCAAAGCCTCCCACACTAACTTTTCTCGCTCTTTCTCATCCAAATCCAAAAGCAGTAAAGGGAATTCGACATTCTCGTACACAGTATAGACCGGAAGCAGATTAAACGTCTGAAATATAAATCCGATGTACCTGTTCCGCAGCCTCGCTGATTCCTTATGCGACAGCGACTTGATCGATTTGCCCATCGTCATCACATCTCCCGATGTCGGGTCATCCAATGAACCGATTATATTGAGCAATGTCGTCTTACCGGATCCACTGGGACCCACGACACCGGCGAATTCTCCTTTATGAAAATCCAGATTTACATCGTTCAACGCAATGACCTTCTGTGTACCCATAGGGAATTCCTTCACCAGATTGATGGTGTGAATCACAACCGAATTTTCCATAGTTCCGTCCTTTAATCTAAGTATCGCAACCTATTTGTTTATTTCTCCAAGCCATTCAATGATTGTAAACAAGCATAATTTGAAATCCTTTACCCGAAAAAGGATTCGTGATAATATTTGAATCGTACAACATGTTGTTTGCCGGATTGATAAAACCGATGAGGTGCAAACTGAGGTTATCGTACAAACGCTGCCAGTGCAGAAAACGATAAATGTCTTCGTTTTCCTGATCATAATATAGCATCATCACCAGTTGATCCATAACCGTCATCGGATAATCGAGCAATAACGCCGTAATAGAATATGATTCCTGTTCACGAAACAGCCGTTCCGCGGTCGCCATTCTCATGTGTTCGGCTAAGCAGTGAAGCCCATTACCGATACCAAAGGTATAATCCATGCCCAGGGTTGTCAACTGCTGATACTTAAGAGATGAAACATCCAGCGCGCGATGAATTAAAGCGCTCTCCAGCCACACACCGATCTCTAAATCCCATTTCGTGTCGACAGCATATCGACGCTCGATGAAGCGCTGTTCACCCGTAGTCGATACCATGCCGATCCGTTCCGGAGACACCTCCGCGTCACGTTGATGATAGGTCAAACCGAGTTCACCCCGGGTGAACGGATACTGGATACGACCTCCGAATTCGATGCTTTTTTCTTTGGTCGGCAGCACTTCCCATCCCTTCAGATCGTCGTTTCCGTATAATCCCCACAGCCAGACGTTCGCGTTATTTAGAAAATAGTACCGTCCAAGCAACCCGTACACCCCAGCGGTTAATTGCAGAGGATCACGTGGGTCGAGTTGATCGAACCACATGAGCGGTCGTAACAGCAAAGCCGCTCCGAAATTAATCTTCTGTAGACCTGCACGCAGTTCAAATTGATCTGCAGATAATCTCAGCCACAGCCGGTACAGATCGAGCTTATGATCGTTCTCAGCGGTCCTGAACGTGTGAAATGTCACCAGATCGAACACATTGACGGCCGCCGCTCCGCTCAATTGCCAGCTCGATGTCAGACGTCTCTCGTATATCATTTCAGGGATATATCGCAATCCCAATTGATTTTCCGAATCGGAACGGTCGTTGACTAACATCCAACCGGAGAATTGGCCGTTTATGTTGAACTCATGTTCTCGTGCCTTACCGTATGCGCAGCTTAGCATGGCGACAAGCATCCACGGGATCAGGGCGATAAGGGAACGTGTGCTCATTCTTTCTCCTTCTCCAGAATGCCATAGAAACAAAAATTAATCAGTTCGCTGACCAACTGCTGAGGTGAATTGTACATCGAGTTTAGCGTCTCATCTTCTGCCATGGTAATTAGATGATTCAGTATATATGGTAAGAATTCGGGCTTGATGTTCGAGCGTATATGTCCATCGCGCTGTGCCTCTATAAAAAATTGATTCACCTTCATCATCAGTCTTTGAATCTGTTCTTCGATGAACATCCTGAGCTCCGGGTCCTTGTTAAACAGGTATTCGCGAACGAAATCCTGACCTACGCTGTCGGTATCCCGCATTTTTTTCTCAATGAGCAGGCGGACTTTCTGATCATACGTTCGTTCTGAGTTCATGATCGCATCGTATTCCCTCATCGACTGATCGATTAAGTCGGCGATAATGTATTTGATAAGTGATTTCTTATTCGAAAAATACTTGTAAAACGTCATCTTACTGACGTTCGCCTCGCGGCAGATCTCCTCGATGGTGACGCGATCAAATCCGTATCGCTTGAAAAGTGACGTCGCCGCCTTCTGAATGTGAATGAATTTTCTTGTCGTTTTCATAATGAAGTCTTGATAATTACGTTTTCAATATATTTATACGTTTTTATTCTGATTTGTTTCATTTCGTATACGAAATTTATTAAAATACGATACAATGTTATCGATTTGATATTTTGTGGGATCAGCATCTCCATAAAGGATAAAATCGGTAGCTTCAAACAAATCATTTGCAATTTAATAATAATTTCTTTAATTTGATAAAAGGGTTAAAAAACTTTCGTATCCATGATCGAAACCATCATTCTTATTATAATTAATTGTAATAAATTAAGGAGAGAGGAACGATGTCAGACCAGAGAACACTTATCCGATTATTTCGTCAAAGTGTCATGCAATTTCCCGATAATCCATTCATGTGGGAGAAAAAAGGGGACGAATACGTAGCTGACACTTACAAGGTGGCAGAACCGATTGTTGAAACGACCGCTGCAGGCCTGCTCGATTTAGGATTAAAGCATGGGGATCGGGTGGCACTGTTATCAGAGGGACGCAATGATTGGATATATTGTGAACTTGCCATCCTTTACTGTGGTGCCATGGATGTGCCTTTATCCGTTAAATTAAAGCATTCGACCGAGTTAGAATTTCGTTTCAGCCACTCACAGAGTCGTTTCGCGGTTGTCTCAGGCGGGCAACTGGATAAAGTGTTGAAAATTAAAAAAGATCTGCCCGATTTGGAGAAAATTATCACGCTGGACGAAACCCAGGTTGATGATCCCGACCTGATCACGATTTCCGAACTGCGTCGGCGCGGGGAGGAATTTCTGAAGACGCGTCGTGGTGAGTTAGAACAGCGAATTACATCGGTCAGGGAATCGGATGCGGCTAACATCTGTTATACTTCTGGAACCACGGCCGACCCGAAAGGGATCATTCTGACCCATCGCAACTACACGGCAAATATTGAGCAAGCAGCGGCGTTGTTCGAAATCCCTGAACATTATACATCTCTTCTTATTTTACCATGGGACCATTGTTTCGCGCATACGGCAGGTATATACACCCTCATGTCCAAAGGCGCCAGCATGTCGTCAGTGGTCACCGGGAAAAATATTATCGAGACCACGAAAAACATCGCCGTGAATCTGAAGGAGACGAAGCCCTCGTTTCTGTTGAGCGTTCCGGCACTCTCCTCCAATTTTAAGAAAGGGATCGAGAAGGAGGTAAAGGCTAAAGGTGCAAAGGTCTGGAAACTCTTTCAAACGGCGCTGAAAATCGCCTACGCCTATCAGGGCGATGGTTATCGCGATGACCGTTGGCATGGCAATCGTCTGATGTCTCCGCTATATCATCTATTCGATAACCTCATACTGAAAAAGGTCCGAACCGGGTTCGGTGAACGGCTGGAATTTTTCGTAGGAGGAGGTGCCTTACTCGATCTCGAATACCAACGTTTTTTTACGGCGATCGGAATTCCCGTTTATCAGGGTTACGGATTAACCGAAGCATCACCCATCATCTCCGCCAATTGTCCCGGTGCACAAAAGATGGGCTCTTCGGGACGTCTTGTGCCCAATCTCGAAATAAGCATCAGGAATGAGGACCATGAGGAACTTCCTCCTGGTCAACCAGGGGAGATCGTGATTAAGGGTGAGAATGTGATGAAAGGATATTGGAGGAACCAAAAGGCGACCGATGAGACGATTAAAAACGGCTGGCTTTACACCGGCGACATGGGATACATGGATAAAGATGGCTACCTGATGGTGCTCGGACGATATAAGAGCCTCCTTATTTCCGACGATGGTGAGAAATTCAGTCCCGAGGGTATCGAGGAAAGCCTCATCGGCGGATCTCCCTACATCGATCAGGTGATGTTGTATAACAATCAGAACCCATATACCAGTGCGTTCATCGTTCCCAACTATGCAGTCCTGCAGAGTTACCTTCAGGATAAAGGCCTGTCCAAGAAGACAGAAGAGGGACAGCGCGCCGCCATTCAGCTTTACGTCGATCTGCTCAACACCTATCGCACGGATTCTCATCTGAAAAAAATCTTCCCCGGCAAGTGGATCCCATCGACGTTCGCTATTTTAGGATCACCGTTCACCGAGGAGAACGGATTCATCAATTCCACCATGAAAATGGTGCGCTGGAAGATAGCCGAGTTCTATCAAGAACGTATCGATTACATGTACACGGCCGAGGGAAAGGATGCCTTCAACTACCAGAACAGAACGATCATCAGCCGATTAGGTGAAGAATTTTAAGCTTAAGCTTTCATTGTAAATACAGAAAGCCGTCGCAAGATGCGGACGGCTTTCTGTCTACACATAGATTACATCACTGAGCCTTTGTCTGCTCGATGATGTCTGTTAACGCGCGCTACCTCTCCCTGCATTCGCTTTAACTCCAGGCAAATCATCCCGCTGACCGCCTCATATAAAATTTAAATTACTATCGTAACTTTTGATATGTATCACATTTTTCCCATTGATCTTCATTTATATTGAGAATAGAAAACAGTATTAAGTTTTGTCATGAGACGAGTCTCCTGTTTAATGAATCTAATTTTCACTTAAAAATAAATGGAGACATGTCTCATATTTCCAATAAAATCTCAGTTTTTCAAAGAGCTCTTTTTGCCAGAGCGAAATTAGATTTTAATTAAATATAAGTCGTTCATCTCCTTAATGTCTGAGGGAGGAAATATGATACCAAGATTTGAGATCAAAGATCTTGAAATTATCAAGAAGATCGAAGTTCCATCCTCCTGTTTGCGAAGACAGCTCAATAACTTACTGCAAGATTCCAAAGAAATTGCCGCTATCGTCGAGAAAATTGATATCGAGACCGGAACATATCGTCTCGTACTAACGGGTAAATTGGACAACTAATCATCGATCGTAACCTGAAACAGGATTACTCAGATCACTCCTTTTTTTTGACTGCTTAACGATTTACTGAATGCGTTGAACAGGCGGCAGGATTTTTTTTGCCACGCAATCCATACGTTTCTCCAGATTTCATAACACGTTCAGGTGCACTGATCGCATCCAAAGTCGAAATCGATTCTGCATCGTATACCTGAATAACACAGGTCAAATCGAAGTTCAATGATACACGCCTGCGGCTAACCACCTGATATGCTCGTGATCACGCTTACGGTTCCAGCGCGCGATCCCCCCAACCTAAAAACCCGATTTTTTTAAAATAAATTTACTTTTTGCTTGCTTTTTACTGTTTGATTTTGTATATTTGCTGTGAAAAATATAACAACGTTAATTATATCACAATATTATGAATTCTATATCTCCGAAAACAATCGAGCGGCTGATCCTTTACCGTCGCATATTGCTGGGAATCAATCCCGATGAAAAATCACATATCTACTCCCATGAATTAGCAAAAATGACCGGCTTTACGGCGGCGCAGATTCGCAGGGATATCATGGCCGTTGGTTACTCAGGTTCCCCGGTGCACGGCTACAATACTCAGGCGATGATCAATAGCATCAGCGATTTCATCGACGCTCCCGAGGTCCAGAATGTGGCCCTGATCGGAGTCGGGCATCTCGGTCGCGCCGTACTGAACTATTTCAAAGGACGACGTCCTAAACTCTCCATCGTCGCTTCATTCGATAACGACGAGAGTAAAGTGAACCGCGTGATCCAGGGCTGCCGAGTGATCCATACCAATGAATTGGAAAAATCAATCAAAGAAATGAATATACAGGTCGCTATTCTTACTATCCCTGCAGAAAGTGCGCAGGAAATTGCCGATCGTGTTATCTCCGCAGGCGTCAAGGGGATACTAAACTACGCTCCGATAAAATTACACACCCCTCCCGACGTCTATGTGGAGAACCGGGACATGATTATGGCTGTAGAGAAAGCGGCGTATTTTGCCCGACAAAAAATGAGCGAGGAAAGCTTTTATGAATTACACACTTGATGACATATTACAGAAACATCCGCACGCCAAAAGAGATTCTTTGATCCCTATCTTACAGGAAGTTCAGGAACAAGAGGGGTATCTATCGAAAGAAGCCGTGAAAAAAATCGGTGAACATTTAAATCTATCGACCAGCAAAATTTACGGTGTCGCCACATTCTATAATCAGTTTCGATTTGAACCTTTAGGTAAATACCATATTCAGATTTGTCGTGGCACTGCCTGCCATGTCAAAGGCTCAAGCAAGGTATTAGATACACTCCAGCGCGAGCTAAAGATCGAGGCAGGAAAAACCACCAAAGATGGTGAAATCAGCCTCGAGGTCGTCGCCTGCATGGGCGCCTGCGGACTCGCTCCGGTCATTTCGATTAACGGTGAATTCTTCGCCGGTGTTACTGCGGATAAAGTCAAGAAAATACTGAAATCATATCGCAGAAAGGTTACTGAAAATGTCTAATTTCGATCAAATAAAATGCTGTGAGAAATGTTGGCACGACCAGGACAAACCCTGTCCCTACCTGATCCGTTGTCTTCTCGACGGGCCGATCTGTCACGAAAGTGACGAGTGCAAAGAATTTCGCATGAATTGGAAACGTTCGATGTTCCGCAACCATTCTGCTGAACCGATCATTTACATCGGCACCGGTACTTGCGGACTCGGCGCAGGCGCTGGTAAAACGTTGACCCGCATTAAAACATATCTCGAACGAAATCAAATCAAAGCCACCGTGATCGAAGTCGGCTGCATCGGACTGTGCGCCGAAGAACCCATCGTCGATATCCAGATGCCGAACAGAACACGTGTGTCTTTCAAACAGATCACCGAGGAAAAGGTCGATCAATTAATGGATCATCTATTCAACAACAACATCCCCACAGACCAGGTTATCGGACAATTTAAAGCCAATTCGAATGAAGCCTGGAACGAGATCCCGTTTATTGACGAGCACAGCTTCTTCGCTCCTCAAACCCGTTGGGTGCTGGAAAATTGTGGAATCATTAACCCGAACGAAATTAACGAATATATCGCACATGGCGGATATCAGGCTTTATCGAAAGCGATTCGCGAGTATACCCCTCAGGAACTATGTGATCTGATCGAGTTGAGTGGACTCAGAGGCAGAGGCGGCGGCGGTTTCCTGACCGGTAAAAAATGGAAGTTTGCGTTGGATACGAGCTCGGATCAAAAATACTTCATCTGTAATGCAGACGAGGGCGATCCCGGTGCATTTATGGACAGAGCGGTTATCGAAGGCGATCCTCACAAACTTCTTGAGGGGCTCGCCATCGCCTCCTATGCCATCGGTGCTTCCAGGGCATACATATACATCCGAGCCGAATATCCGCTCGCCATTAAACGCTTAAAAGCAGCCATCGCTCAGGCTCAAGAATATGGCCTTCTCGGTTTCAATATCCTCGATAGCGGCTTCAGTCTCAACATCATCATCAAGATGGGAGCCGGTGCCTTCGTGTGCGGAGAAGAAACAGCCCTCATGAACAGCATCGAAGGAAAACGAGGCATGCCGAGACCGCGTCCCCCATTTCCGGCCATCAGTGGTCTTTTCGCAAAACCGACCATCATCAACAACGTCGAAACGTTGGCCAATGTCCCCCTGATCGTAAATCGCGGCGCGGAGTGGTTCAATTCTGTGGGAACGAAGACCAGCAAAGGCACCAAGGTGTTCGCGCTCTCCGGCAAGATCAATCGTACCGGATTGGTAGAGGTCGCCATGGGTACCCCATTGCGTGACATCATCTATAAAATAGGGGGCGGCATTCCGGATAATAAAAAATATAAAGCCGTACAAATCGGCGGACCGTCAGGCGGCTGCATCCCGGAACAGCATATCGATATCGATATCGATTACGAGTCCCTGAAGACCGTGGGCGCCATGATGGGCTCAGGCGGTCTGGTCGTGATGGACGAGACCACCTGTATGGTCGATATCGCCAAGTTCTTTATGGATTTTATCCAACGCGAAAGTTGCGGCAAATGCATCCCCTGCCGCGAGGGCACGAGACGCATGCTGGAAATTCTTCAACGTATCACCCAGGGTCGATCCAGCGAAACAGGGACTGATGCATTGGAACGATTCAAAGGGATCATGTATCTGAATCGCCTCGCCGAAGTGATCCAGGATACCAGTTTATGCGGACTCGGTAAAACAGCTCCAAACCCGGTTTTAAGTACGCTGCGCTGGTTTCGCGATGAGTATGAGGCCCATATCTACGAGCGAAGATGTCCGGCGGGACAATGCAAAGAACTGCTCACCTACACGATCGATACCGATGCCTGTACGGGTTGTACTCTTTGCGCAAAAAATTGTCCGACCGGCGCGATCATGGGAGCAGCGAAAGCACCTCATTACATTGTTCAGGAGAAATGTATCAGTTGTGGCAGCTGTTATGATGTGTGCCGATTTAACGCCGTCACAGTTAAATAGAGAGGATTATCATGTTTACTATAGAAGTCAATAACAGAGAAGTAGAAGCCAAACCAGGCGAAATGATACTCGATACGTTGAAGCGAGCAGGAGTGAAAGTCCCCACCCTCTGCCATCTGCCGGGTCTTTTCCCCAGTGGTGCATGTCGTATGTGCGTTGTTGAAATCGACGGGATACCGGGTCTTACACCCAGCTGCGCCTATCCGGTGAGAGAAGGAATGAAGATTAAAACCCATTCCCCGCGTGCAATTCGCGCCAGGAAGACCATCGTTGAACTGCTGCTCTCCGACCATCCGGACGATTGCTTATACTGCGTGCGTAACAAGAATTGCGATCTTCAGGATCTGGCCGAAGAGTTAGGAGTGCGCGAACGTCGTTACACCGGTGCCAAGAGTCAATACAATATCGATTCATCGAGTCCGGCCATCATTCGCGACCCTGCGAAATGTATACTCTGCGGAAAATGCGTGCGCGTATGCGAAGAGATCCAGGGCGTTAGTGCCATCGATTTCATTAACCGCGGAAGTCGCAGCCAGATAGGCACGGCCTTTGACGAAGGTTTAAATATATCCAGTTGTATTAAATGCGGCCAATGCATCGTTGTCTGTCCCACCGGAGCGTTAAGAGAAAAATCGTATATCAAAGAGGTGATGAACGCTCTGAATGATCCTGAAAAATTTGTGGTGGTTCAACATGCACCGAGTATCTCAGTGACCCTGGGCGAAGAGTTCGGCCTGAAACCGGGTCAGGATGTGATGGGAATCATGACGGCGGCACTACGTCGTCTCGGGTTCGATCGCGTCTTCGATACGGCGTTCTCGGCCGATTTAACCATCATGGAGGAGGCGTCTGAGTTGGTCCATCGTATTCAGACCGGCGGCCCTCTGCCGATGATGACCAGTTGCTCA
This sequence comes from Candidatus Zhuqueibacterota bacterium, assembly GCA_016926625.1. Taxonomy (GTDB): domain Bacteria; phylum Zhuqueibacterota; class Zhuqueibacteria; order Thermofontimicrobiales; family Thiofontviventaceae; genus Thiofontadaptatus. The sequence goes on along the minus strand of JAFGOE010000075.1, from coordinate 73,366 downwards.
CCAGGTTGGATCAAATTCGTCGAACAGTTTTATCCGGAATTCATTCCCAATCTATCGACGTGCAAGAGTCCCCAGCAGATGATGGGTGCCATCATTAAGACATACTATTCAGAGACCCAGGGAATTGACCCGGCGAACATATTCAGCGTATCTATCATGCCATGTACCGCTAAAAAATTCGAAGCCGAACGACCCGAGCTCGCTCGCAACGGGATGGCGGATATCGATGCAGTGCTCACCACAAGAGAATTGGCCCGTATCATTCGTATGCGCGGTCTTGATCTGAATAATATGACCCCGGAAGGAGCCGACACACCCTTTGGTGAACGCAGTTCTGCCGGTAAATTATTCGGAGTATCCGGAGGTGTCATGGAAGCCGCCGTTCGGAGCGCTCATTACTTCCTGACGGGTAAGGAGTTAACCAATCCGAAGATACAGGAACTACGCGGACTCGATGGCATTAAAGAAACCAGAGTTAAGATCGGTGATCTCGAGTTGGGTCTCGCCGCGGTCAGCGGACTCGGAAACGCACGAAAATTGTTAGATGACATCAAAGCCGGCAAAAAAGACATCCAATTCATCGAAGTCATGACATGCCCCGGCGGATGTATCGCGGGTGGCGGGCAGCCACTTTCAGCCAACATCGAGACCATCATGGCGCGTATGAAAATGCTCTATGAAATCGACAGGGACGCCACGGTGACTGAGTCCCATAACAATAAGTATATTAAAAAGATATACAAGGAGTTCCTGGGTGAACCCCTGAAAGAAAAGAGTCATGAGATCTTACACACTCATTATCACAAACGTGACGTATTGATGTAAAGGAGCGATCATTATTGAGCGATAAATCCATGCAGCCACTCGTGACAACAGTAAAAGACCGTTGTCGTGTTTGCTACACCTGTGTCAGAGAATGTCCTGCGAAAGCGATTCGAATTGTGAATGGTCAGGCGGAAATCATCCCCGAACGGTGTATCGGATGCGGAAACTGTGTGCGAGTGTGCAGTCAGAAAGCGAAAAAAGTAGTAAACTCTGTCGTCGATGTCAAGAAACTCCTTGAATCGACCGACCGGGTGGCTGCCATTATCGCTCCGAGTTTTCCGGCTGAATTCACGGAGATCGAATTTCGTCAGTTCGTCGGAATGGTCCGGGCGCTGGGCTTTGATTACGTGTGTGAAGTGGGTTTCGGGGCCGATCTGGTCGCTCGAAAGACAAGAGAGATCATGGCCAGCGTCAGCGATAAACAATATATTTCTACCCCCTGTCCAGCCGTGTTCGGTTATGTAAAGCGTTATCATCCGGAACTGATCGATAATCTGCTGCCGATCGTATCACCGATGATTGCCATGTCCCGTGCACTGAAAGTATTGTATGGGGATAATTTGAAGATGGTGTTCATCGGCCCGTGCATCGCTAAAAAAGGTGAAGCCAATAGTAACGAACTCGACGGTGAAATCGATGAAGTACTGACATTCGAAGAATTACATTTTTTATTCGAAGATTACTCTATCACGAATAATGGCGACGGCAGCATCGACAATCCCGTACCAAGCGATTTCGATCCCCCACGAGCTTATCGTGGTAATCTGTTTCCGATAGGCAGAGGACTGCTGGAAGCGGCCAGTATCGAGGAAAATTTGATGACGGGCGAAGTCATTTCGGCTAACGGTCGCAATAATTTTAAAGATGCGATCATCGAGTTCAGCTCAGGCCAGACCAACGCACGATTTCTTGATGTTCTCTGCTGTGATGGGTGTATCATGGGACCAGGAATGAGCACGGACGCTCCGCTGTTCAGACGAAGAACTTTGGTCAGCGATTATGTACGCAAGGTCTCTAAACTCAGGAATCCTGATAAATGGATTCACTACATGGAGAAATTCAACGACCTGGATCTATCGAGAACGTTTTCACCGATGGATCAGCGACTGGAGGACCCGGATGAGAGCAAAATCCGCGAGATACTGGCTCGGATAGGTAAATATAATGAAGAAGACGAATTAAACTGCGGCGCATGCGGATACGATTCATGCAGAGAACATGCCAAAGCGATCTTTAAAGGCCTCGCAGAATCAGAGATGTGTTTACCTTATACGATAGAACGATTACACCGCACGATCGAAGAACTCGGTATCTCCAACACAGAACTCGCTAATACCAGAGAGGCTCTGATTCAATCAGAGAAGATGGCCAGCATGGGGCAACTTGCTGCCGGAATCGCCCACGAAATCAACAATCCGCTGGGTGTGGTTCTCATGTATTCGCATCTGCTAAACGATGAGTTGGAAAAGGATTCGACGATGCGTGAAGATTTACAGATGATCGCTGATCATGCCGATCGGGCCAAGAAAATTGTTTCGGGTTTATTGAATTTTGCCCGCCAGAGCAAGGTCAATCTCAAACCCAATGATATTCGTCAATTGATCTCTGCTAGCCTGGATTCTCTAACGATCCCGGATACGGTCGACGTGAAGATCAATCACCAAATCACCGATCCGATCGCTGATATCGACAAAGATCAAATGATACAGGTGATGACAAATATAATCAGCAATGCGATCACCGCGATGCACGACAGGGGTATAATCAATATCAAAACCGAGGGTGATGACGAACAGGTTGTCATCTCCATTTCCGATACCGGAACGGGTATACCGGATGAAATCGTGTCCAAAATATTTGAACCATTCTTCACGACAAAAGAATTAGGCAAAGGAACCGGACTGGGTCTGGCAATTACATACGGTATCATCAAGATGCATCGAGGCGATATCAAAGTAAAATCGAACGCTTATCCCGATAAAGGTCCGACAGGAACCACGTTCAGTATAAAGCTTCCACGAAAAAGAATACAATATATCAACTAGTTACAAAAGAGGAAATAAATGGACAAGAATCACTCAAATAAAACCTTGCTCGTTGTCGATGATGACATAGATTATCTTACTCAAATGAAAGTCAATCTGATCGACGCTGGATTTAATGTGGTCACCGCAGAAGGTCAGAAAAAAGCCGAAGAGTATCTGGAACAGAATAAACCGGATTTAGCCATCCTCGACCTGATGATGGAAGAGATGGATGGTGGTTTTGCTCTGTCATATCACATCAAAAAATTAGATCCGTCGATACCTGTCATCATCGTCTCCGCTGTCAATAGCGAAGCCGGTATTGAATTTGATGCCGTGACGAAAGAGGAACGTTCCTGGATTAAAGCCGATGCGTTCCTTGCCAAACCGGTACGCTTCGAGCAATTGGTGAGAGAAATTAATAGATTGCTGAATCAATAGATGTTTTCGTTCGTGTCGGATTAATTTTCCAGAATAGCATTCATAACGGACATGAACATGACCCTGTTTTAATAATTTATCTTGATTTTGTTGATTACAACTGTTATTTTTTAGATGCGACTTGAAACTCAGCGAAATTATAAAACGATTAAATCATTCACAGCGCACTTTTTGTGCCTTAGGAACAGACAAACATGATTAAATTAAACACATTAGTCGTAGATGACGAATTGGGAATGCGTTTGAGTGTAAAACGTGCACTCAGCAAATTTGTGATGCAATTACCCGATGTGGATGATGAAATCGGATTCGATGTCGATGTCGCGGAGACAGGCGAAGAAGCACTCGATAAAATTAAATCGAACAGACCCGATATCCTGTTGCTCGATTACAAATTACCCGGAATAAGCGGACTCGATATTTTAGAGAAGGTTACCTCACAGGAGAGTGAGATGCTGAGCATCATGATAACGGCGTACGCATCGATCGAAACCGCGGTGACCGCAGTAAAACAGGGTGCGTTCGATTTTCTGGCCAAACCCTTTACGCCCGATGAGTTGAAGAACACTGTATCCAAAGCGGCTCGTCGTTTGATTCTCGCCCGTCAGGTAAAGAAACTGGCTCAGGAGCGACGTCAGGTCAGATTTCAGTTTATCTCCGTTTTAGGCCATGAATTGAAATCCCCCCTCAATTCGATCGACGGCTACCTTGATATTATGAAGCAGAAAAAATTAGGCGGCGACATCGCTTCCTATGAACCGATGATCGATCGCTGCACCGTCAGGATCGAAGGGATGCGTAAGCTGATTATGGATCTGCTTGATCTGACCCGGATTGAATCCGGACAAAAAAAGCGCGAGTTAAAGGAAATCGATATCGTTGAAATTGCGAATCATACCATTGAGACGAATCTTCCGCTGGCAGAAAAAAGAGACATCACGATAGAAAATCATGCATCCGATCCGATCTATCTGAATGGCGATGCCAATGAGATTGAGATCATCTGCAACAATCTCATTTCCAACGCGATCAAATATAACGTCGACGGCGGACGCGTCGATGTTTACATCAATCCTGCTGACCGACAAATAGAGATCGCCGTAGCCGATACGGGTATCGGGATGTCAGAATCTGAGGTCGCAAAGCTGTTCAATGAATTCGTACGCATTAAAAATGATAAAACAAAAGCAATTACCGGCAGCGGTTTAGGACTGGCCATTGTCAAGAAAATTGCCCTGCTCTACAACGGTGACGTCTCGGTATCGAGCGAACCGAATGTCGGCAGTCGCTTCAGTGTAAAATTGGATTCAAACTTAACTAAATAACAAATTAATTAACTCTAATATGAAGGGGATTGCTCCCTGACATTCAGGAGGTAGTAATGACTGATCAGACCAATCAAAGACGAATAGGCTTTGTGGGCATCATCGTGTACGAACCCGAGGATGCTTACGTAAAGCTGAACGCGATTCTTCATGAATATTCTTCCATTATCGTTGGAAGACTGGGCCTACCTTATAGGGAGCGAAACCTCTCAATCATTTCATTAATCATCGATGGTAATAATGACGAAATCGGTGCGATGACCGGACGCATAGGACAGATACCTCATGTGACGATCAAGACCGGTCTGGCAAAGGTTATCCAGGAGCATGATTGATATCTCAGTTCCATCATGCGTACTATCGATGAAATTATCTTAACTCTAGATTCCTTGAAAGGAGAGGTTCAACGCTATGAAACAACTTAAATTATCCATCCTGCTATTCACGGGATTCATCGCAGCTCAGATCACCACCTCGTTCGCTCAGGTGACCCAGGCAGAGATCGACAGCATCTATTTCTACATGCCGAAGATTCAGGTGACGGCAAATCGATACGAGAAGAACCTGATCGACACCAATATACCCGTTCAGGTGATCGATCGACATGAGATCTGGCAAAAAGGATACACCAATATAAACGACCTCGTGGAACTGGAGCCAGGGGTTTCTAAAGTCGAAGTAGGTCCCTGGAGTCAGAAATTAGTCATTCGTGGGTTAGTGGGTCCACAGGTACTGACTCTGGTCGATGGCATGAGGCTGGAGGTCTTGCGAGGATATGGAAATCACGCTCCGATGATCGATGTCGATCAGATCGAACGCGTCGAAATAATTCGCGGTCCCGCTTCGGTCATGTATGGCTCCGAGGCGATTGCCGGTGTCGTCAACTATATCACCCAAAAACCAAATTTTGAATCAGAACGTTTCCGCCTGAATTCGGATATCGGTTTACAATACAGTTCGATTAATAATCAACACACCGAAACCCTGAAACTCCATGGAGGCTTGAGTAAATGGTCTTTCATCGTTGGTCTGACCAACCGAAGTGCTGATGATGTCGACACTCCCGAAGGAACGCTTGCCAATACGGCATTCAATGGATATACAATCGACAGTAAAATTGGTTTTTCACCATCAGGCAATCACGAATTATTCCTGTCCACACAGTTTAATCGATTCACCGACGTGGGTGTCCCGACGAGTCAATATGCCCGGGATGCAAAATTTGTAAAATATTACCGCGATCTGTATTCACTCTCCTACAATTACAAAGCCGTCAATCAAATTTTATCCTCTGCAAAGATCAGCGCCTATTATCAGACCGGTGTTCGTAATTTCAGTGCATTCATGGAAAACGTGCCCAAAGGTGCGGCGTTTGTCAGGCAGAAACTCGATGCGAATCGAGATGTCGATAACTGGGGTGTGAATGCTCAGAGCAGTTTCGCCCTGTTGAAGAACAATTTCGTTACAGTCGGCATCGATGCTTTTGCTGAGTATGATGATACGCGTCGAATCGCCGATGCAGAAGTTTACAATGCAGCGGGCATCATCCTCAAGAATCCTCCGGCTGACCTCACACCGCCCACACCAAAGTCGGATCGACTGGGTTATGGTTTGTTTATTGAAGACGAATTTGCTGCTTCGTCAAGACTAAGCCTCAATCTGGGTGCCCGTTACGACCTGGTGAACAGTCACGCCGATGCCACCAGCGGAACACTGGTACTCACGAATCGCGATGAAAGCGACACTGATTTCTCTGGTAATTTTGGCGCCCTCTATCGCGTGCATCAGTCGATCCACCTGATGGCCAATATCGGCAGGGCATTCAAGGCACCGACACTGCAGGAACGATACTTTATGGGGACGGCACAGGTAGGCTATCTATACGGAAATCCTGAGCTGAATTCGGAATCGAGTCTTAACCTGGATACAGGAATTAAGTGGGATGCCGGAAAATTTACCGGTGAAGTGAATGTGTTTCGAAATCAGATCGATGACCTGATCGTCATGAATCCGATCAGCGCGGCGGCCGACACATTCCGATATGATAACGTCGGAGAGGCCTTGCTTTATGGATTCGAATTTCAATCCCTTTACAAGATTACCAATGAATTATCGATCAGTCTGACTTCATCCTACGTGCATGGCCAGAACACAAAGACAGATGAACCTTTACCACAGATACCTCCTCTGGATGGGTCTGTGAGTCTACGTTATGAAGCGCAGAACAAAATGTACTGGGTCGAACTCACCGGCCGATTCGTCGATCAACAAACCAGGGTCGCTGAAAACGAACCAGAGACGGATGGTTACAATCTGTTGCACGTCAGCAGCGGACTTAATCTGTCTCGAATCATTGGTTTCACACAACCACTCTATTTGACACTGAACATCAGGAACGCACTGGATGAAACTTACCGCGACCACCTATCGTCCGTTAACTGGTGGTATGCACCAGGCAGGAGTATCATAGTCGGTTTAAAAACAAACTTCTAAGAAGAGGAAACCATGGGAACAAGCAAAAAAGCGTTATTCATTGCACGTTTATCGATACTGATCGCATTTACACTCATGTTGCAGGCAGCAGCGTTGCCACAACCGATAACCGGTCCGCTGGTTAACACGATGTTATTCTTTACAGCCGCCTATTTAGGAACATTCGCAGGCGTTGTTCTGGGAATCATCACACCGCTGATCGCCTTGCTGATGGGACAATTACCTGCTGCCCTTGCTCTCATGGTTCCTTTCATCATCCTGGCAAACGCATCATTGGTCATCATATTTACTCTGGGACAGGCAATCGATTTGCCTGTCCGATGGTTTACCCGATCGCAAATATATATCGCCATCCTTCTCGCCGCAGCGGTGAAAACGTTTATTCTATTCATCACCGTAAAATTGATCGTTCCTCTTGCTTTCGGCAGAACATTTCCGGATAATCTCGTGCTGATGATGACCACACCGCAATTTGTTACTGCCCTGATCGGAGGCATCATATCACTCTTTCTCGTTCAGGTGCTAAAAAAATCGCATATGTGGAACACATAATCATCGTGAGGTTGTAGTATCATTCGCTAAAACGCTATACGAATATCGCTACCTACAGTTTTTATTTTCAATAGGATTCTGTACACTGTTGAATGATCTGAAGAGATCCGACATTTAATACAGCCTTTGAATTATTTCATCGTTTTAAAGATTTTTCACTTGACATTTGTTGTCATAGCAAGTACATTAATAATCTTAAAACGATCTTTCACATCTATACACTCCGCTTCGCTCCGCCGAGCCTATTTCGATGCTGCGAAGTGGATATAGCGACTAAGGAGCTTAGCGTGAGAGGAATCTGAAATATTTCTTCCGCAAAGTCCGAACGGCACAACGTCGATGATAAGAAGCCTAATCCTCATTTAAAAAACACCATGACGAGCTCATTAGCCGCTTAAATCAATCTTTAAAATAACGGGAGGCGAAATGGGCAAATTGCCATTTATATGTCCTAAATGCGGCAATCAGGATTATGAGATCGGTCAGTTTCGAGCGACAGGCGGTTTCCTGAGCAAAATTTTCGATATTCAGACCCAAAAATACACATCAGTTACCTGCTCACGATGCAAATATACTGAATTTTACAAGGCTCACAGCAGTATGCTGGGTAACATATTTGATTTCTTCACTAATTAACCTCACGTTAAGTTGGGATAGACGAGTAGCTTTTGATCTGTTCCCAGGCCTTGAGGCAAGAATGGTGACCATTCCTGATATCCAACCACCTAAAGGAGTTAAAGCATGAGAAGAATAGTAGCTTGTATGATCGTGTTATTGCACGTTATCTTTATCGACTTTAATCCATCGTTCAGCCGTGATCTACTGATCGACCATCAACAGCAGATCATCTTTCTCGGCAACAGCATCACCGAGATGGGCGAAGCTCCTGATGGATATGTTTCTCTTATTCGCAAGATGCTGGCTACTCTCTACCCCGAAAAGAGGATCTTTGTTCTAAATGCCGGAATCAGCGGCCATAAATCAAGCGATATGAGTGCCAGGTTTTCGCGAGACGTGTTACAATTCAAACCCGACTGGGTTACAATAAGCGTCGGTATCAACGATGTCTGGCATGATTATCTCAAAAAGCGTCCCGATTTAAATCATCTTCAGGGAGTACCGCTCGACGAATTCACCTCATACCTCAACGATATGGTACGGCGTGCTAAATCAGCTAACACACGTGTCGCTCTATTTACGACCACCGTTATCATGGAAAATCTAAAAAGCCAGGAAAACATGACATTGGTCGGTTACAACAAACGTATCGCAGAGATCGCGCGCAAAAACAAATGTCTGTTGATCGATCTCAATAAAGCATTTCATGAAGCACTCGCCCCGCACCAATCCGCTACCATGAATAACAGTGGCATTTTAACTACCGATGGGGTGCACATGAACGCGGCAGGGAATTGGTTGATGGCGCGGACTATTCTATCTGCTTTTGGAGTGCCACTCGAACGCATCGACCAATCGAAATCATTGATCGAACGCTTAATCGCAGAGCATCAACGTAAGAATGAAAGCAGCCTGTCGCGCTACGCAGAATGTAACCACGAAATCGGCGCTCCGCGTATCGATGAAAAACGGATCGTATTCTACGGATCGTCATCGGTGGATTTGTGGAATCTGGCAGATGATTTCCCCGGGATACCGTTCATCAATCGCGGCATAGGCGGTGAAACGACGCGCCAAATGGTGCATCGGTTCCGACAGGACGTTCTGAGCCTGAAGCCGGAAATCGTCATCCTGTTCTACGGTAGCTGTAACGATTTCTGGGAGAACAATCGCATGTCCCCCGAAGAGACCATGCTCAACACAATTCGTATGGTCGATATGGCAAGATGGAACAGGATTAAAGTCGCCATAGGAGCCATCTCCCCGGTCAACGATTACATCGAAGGCAAAGACTGGGTCTGGAGCCATCCTGTTGATGAGGTTCGGGCATTAAACGAGTGGTTGCGTTCCTACTGTGAATCTCAGGATTTAGCCTACATCGATTTCTTCACTGCGGTAGCCGATAGCAATCATAAGCTCGTTTCCGAGTACACCTACGATGGGATGCATTGCAATGACAAGGGCTACGCCAGTTGGAAGCCTCTGGTGATTGAAACCTTGAAACAACTGGAAGCCTGGAAACCATAGGTTACATGTGGTTGGAACACGTATGACCATCGAGGATTAGATTAAATTTATTATTTCATACAATCAAAGGAAACGACGATGAAACGATGGGCTTTCATTTTGATGATGCTGTTCGTGTCTTTCACAGCAGCTCAATCTCAGGATGTAATAGATCAAGTCGTAAATGAGTTGCACGAAGCGATCAACACGAATTTCGATACATGGAAATATAGTGAAATCATGAACCAGGAAGCGTATCGAAACGACTTCAATGACAGAGATTGGAGCGACATGAGCCTGGGCGAACGCAGTCAGGCCGACTCCGCATGGTTCAGAAAGATCGTAACCCTTCCCCAATCGATATTAGGCCGTCGACTGAAGCGAGGGGGTAAAATAACGCTTCAACTCACGGTGGATGATGGCGGCACCTGCTGGATCAATGGAGAGAAAAAAGGGACTTTCAACTGGACAGGTGAATTTTTATTGACCGAAAACGCCGTTCCGGGTGCTGATTACACCGTCGTGATCAAGGCTTTCAATACCGGCGGTCCCTTACGGCTCATCAATGCGTCGCTCAATTGGGATGCGGTTCAGCCGTATCGAGAAGAAATTGAAAATTTCACGCTCAGCCTGCGTGTCGGGAAGAAACTGCTCAGCGATGACACCTACCTCCAGGTGGGCAGCACCAAACGGGACGATGGCATCGATCTGAGCAAAACCCCCAGAGAGAAACGCATCGCGTTGCGGGACGTTCTGGATAAGGCCGCACGCGAGGTTCGCCTCGATGCGTTGCATAGAAATGATGTCGAAATCTTTGAGGCTTCACTTGACAGAGCAAGAAAAATATATCAGCCCGTTGCCGATTATGCGAAAGAATTTACGCTGGTTCTCGATTCCAACGCACACATCGATTGCGCCTGGTTGTGGCGCTATCTGGAAACGATCAACATCGCGAAAAATACGTTCGAATCAGTGCTCAACATGATGGACGCACGTCCCGATTTCACCTATACTCAAAGTCAGGCGCATCTCTTCTGGTGGATTGAAACCATGTTTCCCGAGCTGAACGAGCGGATTCATCAAAGAGTTAAAGATGGTCGTTTCGAATTGGTAGGCGGTATGTGGGTCGAACCGGACTGTAATCTAATTTCCGGAGAATCGTGGGTGCGTCAACTATTGTACGGCAAACGTTATTTTTATGAAAAATTCGGCGTCGATATTAAAATAGGCTGGAATCCGGATTCATTCGGCTATAATTGGAACATGCCGCAGATCTATTCCGATGCAGGGATCAAGGCGTTTATCACCCAAAAAATCGGTTGGAACGACACGAACATGTTCCCGTACCGTCTGTTCTGGTGGCAGGGGCCCGACAGTTCCAGGATACTTACCTATTTCCCGTACAACTATGTGAACGACATGAAAAATCCTTACGGTTATTCGGACTGGATGAGACAATTTGAGGCCAACACCGGCTTTAAAAAAATGTTACTCTTGTACGGAGTCGGCGACCATGGTGGAGGGCCTACACCGGAGATGCTGGATCAGGTCAATTACCTGAGGGAAATCGATATCTACCCGCAGTTGGAATACGGTACGGCGACGGCTTATCTCGACTGGCTTGCAGAATACGATCTGTCGCAATTACCGGTCTGGCAGGATGAATTATATCTGGAATATCATCGTGGGACCTACACGACTCAATCGGACACTAAATATCATAACCGCCTGTCTGAGGTCAAGTTTAACAACGCCGAGCAACTGTCGTCCATCGCCAGCATTTACGGTTATCCTTATCCGTATCAAAATTTTCTCGACGGCTGGCAGCACATCCTGTTCAATCAATTTCACGACGTACTTCCCGGCTCCAGTATTTACCCCGTCTATAAAGATGCGGACAGACAGTATGAGGAGGTCTTCCATATTGCGGATGAAGAAAGCGAACGTGCGTTCGATTACATCATCAAAAATATCGATACCCGATCGAAGTCGGCGAATGCCACCCCGGTGGTCGTTTACAACACGCTGCCCTGGACAAGAACTGATATCGTAGAATTAAAAATCGATAAAGGCACCGCTCAGAATTTTCTCGTCTTCGACTCGCAGGGTAATGAAGTTACATCACAAACCGTTACCTCACACCGTTATCATGATGTGATCCTGTTCATGGCTAAAGACGTACCCTCTATGGGTTACGAGGTCTATGAACTGCGTCCCTCTGCTAAAACACGATATGAGTCAACGCTAAAAACGACTGCGACGGAAATCGAGAACCAATTTTTCAAGATAGCGATCGATCCGTCATCCGGATGGATACGTTCTATTTACGACATTCGTAATAAAACGGAGATTCTGGCCGGTGCAGGCAATGAATTAAAGCTTTTTGACGACAGGCCATCGGCCTGGGACGCGTGGAATATAGGACTTGGTGAAAGATTTCCGTCCACGTTCCGCGGTATCCAGATCGTTGAATCCGGTCCGGTGCGCAGTGTGGTTCGGGTAGAACATGACTTCCTTAAACCGGGCGTGATTAAATCGTACCCCACACCCAATAATCCGAATAGTTATTTCAAACAGGATATCATTCTCTATGATGGTATAGATCGGATCGATTTCGTTACTCACGCCGACTGGTGGGAGGATCATGTGATGCTGAAAGTAGCTTTCAATGTCGCGGTAAGCGATAGTCTTGCTACCTACGAGATACCCTTTGGCAGCATTAAGCGCCCCACCACCATGAACAACGACTGGGAAAAAGCGCGCTTTGAAGTCAGTCAGCAAAAATGGTCCGACCTGACCAATCCGGAACACGACCTTGGTGTCAGCCTTCTCAACAGGGCGAAATACGGTGGCGATATTCACGATTCCGTAATGCGTCTCAGTCTGCTGCGGTCTCCGAAATGGCCGGATCCCATGGCCGATATGGGAGAACATCACCTTGAATATTCACTCTATCCTCACTCGAAATGCTGGAAATGCGGCAGAACGATGCAGCATGCATTCGAATACAACTACCCGCTAATGGCTAAAGCGACTTCGTCACATCAGGGGAAATGGACGAAGACCAAATCGTTTTTCGCAGTGGATAAACCGAACATCGTTTTGAATACGATAAAGGCCGGAGAACCTGAACAGACGTTTAAGGATGAGTCGACGGTTCAGCAGACGACGCTCATTTTAAGATTGTATGAAGCCTACGGCCGCGAAACCGTAGCCACCATCACACTTCCTGAGAACGTTCAAAAAGCCGTCGTGTCAAACTTACTCGAGGAGGAGATCGACGAATTAGCCTTTGAAAAAAATCAAATACGGCTGACTTTCGAGCCTTATAAAATTAAAACCATCAAGGTTTGGTTTAATCAATAGTCAGGAGGAATCAGATCACAGGGGATATAAGACGCAGCATTCGAACATCTAAAATGACATTAAAATCGTGGGCGCTTCTCATATCAACCTTACACTGTGTTCGCAATGAAATCATCGAAGACCTGGATTAACTATGCGGCATTTAAGGATCAACGAGGGCGTTTCATCGCCGATATATTAACTTCAATCGATGCCATCAAAGGGAAATATATTCTCGATATCGGTTGCGGCGAGGGGGGCACGGCCTCCCTCCTGGCAGCCATTGGTGCTCATATGTATGCGGTCGATATGGCGAATAAATTGGCAGGCGGTTCAGCGGATACAGGTTTTTGCATCATGAATGGGCAGGCCCTCGGGTTTAGGGATCAAATTTTCGACTTCATCATCATGCAGGACGTTATTGAACATGTCATCGATCCTGCCCTGATGCTGGCCGAGGCGAAGCGTGTACTGAAATCGAACGGAACGATTTACCTGTGCACTCCAAACCGACTTTCACCACTCAATTTAATCGCTGATCCCCATTGGAACCTGCCGTGTGTTTCGATCCTTTCCCGGAGATGGATTAAAATGATCGTTCCACGGATTTTAAAGATAGACAGGGATCGTAAAACAGATTGGGCAGCGCTGCTCAGTTATTTTAAACTGAAAGAGCTGCTGGGACAACTCGCCCTGAAGCATCAGTTTGTCACTCGGCGGGCGGTGGATCGTTTGTTCAACAATCCTCGATCGATCGTGTGTAATCCGCTGCATTTAACCATGGTACGCTTCCTTAAGATGATACGATTCGATAGAGCCCTGCGAAAATGGGTAAGTGATGGTGATACCCTTTTCAATCGATTCGTCAATCCGACCTGGTATATGCTTGTTTATCCGGCCGACGCATCGCACCGTATGCTGTAATTTCCTGAAAGCACAGTGGGGCAAGACTGAACTTCACATGCTGCAGTATACCGGATAGGGTAGTCGATAATTATCTCCTGACAATGAGCCGTCCGAGAAAGAACAGTAAATGATTCACGATTAAGTAAGAAAGCAAAATGACGCATGAGAGAATTGTGGGATTGGGGCATACTGAAACCGATCAAGCTTCACCGAATCATCAATCTGTTTCGCATCCACGCATCTTTTTATCTGTCCCTGCTCCTCAAAAAATCGCGTGTCTGGGGAGTGCCATATATTCTAACCATCGAACCGACGAACCGATGTAATTTGCGATGTCCTCAATGTGCTACCGGTGCCGGGATGTTAAAACGCAGGGTGTGCGACCTTAACTACGAGCATTATAAAAAAATAATTGATGAAATGGGTCGCAGTTTATGGTATCTTATACTATATAATCAGGGTGAACCTTTTCTTCATCGTGACCTCCTGGCGATGATCCGTTATGCGAAAAAATACCGTATATATGTTATCACCAGTACAAACGGACATTTTCTCGGTGACGATCATCTATGCGAAGATCTGGTTCATTCGGACCTGGATAAAATAATCATCTCGCTCGAAGGTGCTGATGAAGCGTCCTACGAATCGTATCGTCGCGGTGGCGATTTTCATCGAGTTATCGACGGCATTAAGCATCTAACAGACGCAAGGAAACGGCTCAAAAGAAAGAATCCGCGTATCATTATTCAATCTCTGGTCACGCGAGGAAATGAACATGAGCTGGGTGAAATCAATAAACTGGTCAGCTCACTCGGTGCGGATAAACTGATCTTTAAGACCATTCAAATCATCGATTCGAACGGAGCCGAAAAATATATTCCGCTGACAAAAAAGTTTCGTCGCTATGAAACAGAAGGCGCGGATCTGCAGTTAAAGAATCTTTTGAAACCGTGTAAACGTCTATGGACCAGCACAACAATTTTGTCGAATGGTGAGGTCGTCCCGTGCTGTTTCGATAAACACGGACGATTTACATTCGGCATGATTGAGAGACAACAAACCGTAACATCTATCTGGCGATCAATCCCATATGAACAATTCAGAACGAAAAGTATTAAAAATAGAAGAGGAATCGACATCTGTAACAACTGCAGTCAGGGACAGAAAATTTATATCCAGAAGGCGCTTAATATTTCTCTTCAAACTGATCCTGACCGTGATGGTCATGGTCATGTTAGTGAAAAATTTAAAAGTCGCTAACATCATCACGACCTTTGGGAAAGCGACCTATATTTACATCATCATGGCGGCATTGCTCGTCGTCCCCAATATTTACATTCAATATTATAAATGGCGATATTTAATTCGCTTAGTAAAACCCGAAGCCGATAATGCGGAAGCATTGAAATCGCTGCTGGCTGGTTTCGCGTTCGGTTTCATCACACCGGGACGCGTTGGTGAATTTGGCAGGGCGTTTTTCATCAAAGATTGCCCCTGGATGAAGGTCATAGGCGTATCGTTTATCGATAAATTTTTCTCGCTCGCCATCGTCATTTTCATGGGGTCGATCGGAATTCTGAGTCTGCTCGGTAAACAGTTGCATTTTTTTATCCTGCTACCGTTGCTGATCTTTACGATCATCACACTGTTGCTGCTTCGCTACGTGCTCATTCACCCCGAGTTGATACGAACCCTGCTTTATAAAATAAACGTTATCTTACCGATCCGCGACAAGATTAAACAACTGATCAGTGTATTCGATAATTTTAACAGAAAAAATGCCTATCGACTGATCATCTACTCTGTGATTTTTTATCTGATCTACTTCATTCAATTTTCCTTGTTGGTTATCGCGTTCGAACACATTCACCTGTTCAGAGCATTCCAGGCCATCTCCTCCACTTTGCTCGTCAAATCGCTGTTGCCGATCTCTCTCGGTGATTTGGGAATTCGTGAGAGCGCGGCTATATTTTTCCTCGCGAAAGTCGGTGCTCAGCAAGCAACCGCCTTCAACGCGTCCATCATGACCTTCATCTTGAACATATTGATACCCAGCATGATCGGCTTCTTTATCGTTCTAAAAAATAAACTCGTTAATTTTTATGATCAGCATTGAGCATGACAACTTTAATTCTCGGCATCGTCACTTTACTCCTACTAATCATCTACCTGCATCGATTGATGATATTTTATTTCGGTTTAGATAAATTATCGAGCGGTCTTAATCGAAATCAGCATTCTGTCTCTGTCGTAATCCCGGCTCGTAACGAAGCCATGAATATATCCCGATGTCTCGATGCGCTGATACAACAAAATTATCCGGCTGACAAGTTCGAGGTGATTGTGATCAATGATCGTTCCGATGATGGTACAGAGCAAATTGTTCATAAATACTCTCGTCTCAGACACAACGTTCGATACATCAGTGTTCTGCAAAATCAGATCGTCGATTCTCCTAAAAAACATGCGATTACCCTTGGTATTAAGGCGAGCAGAAACGAGATTATCATGACGACGGATGCTGATACAGTTGCCCCTCCAAACTGGATCAAATCGATGGTAGCCCATTTCACCGATGATGTGGGCGTTGTGGCAGGACCGGTGATGTTTCATAAATCGGCTGAGACGAAGCTATCTTTAAAAGTTCAATCTCTCGAATTTATATCACTGATCCTGGCCGGCATGGGCAGTATCGGCAGTGGCCAGCCTATCATTGCGAATGGAGCAAATCTGTCGTACCGTAAATCGGTGTTCGAGTCCGTCGACGGATTTGAAGGGATCGATAGGCTGCCAAGCGGTGACGATGATCTGTTCATTCAAAAGGTCCACTCCAGAACGGAGCAAAAAGTCACCTATTCTATCGATACGGAAAGCGTTATTTACACGGAACCGGTTAAATCGCTGAGGCAATTCGTTCATCAACGAAGCCGCTGGGCATCCAAGGGGGCACATTATAACAACACCAGCCTGACCGTTTACCTGCTGTCGGTCTATTTCCTCTATCTCGTCTTGACCACGATGATGTTTTTGGCGTTGCTCGGACATATCTCTTTCATTTTTCCGTTGTTTTTATTCGTCATCAAAATGGTTTTCGACTGCGCGTTTATTCGTAAGGGGCTGACCTTACTGAAACGGCGAGACCTGCTACCCTATCTCCCATTGGCAGAATTTTTCCAACTCGCTTACATCGTTGTCACCAGCTTCCTGGGATTTATCGGTTCATATCGATGGAAGGAAAAATGAGATGATATCTGTGGCCAAGTTATTATTTCCCTCGATCATATGGTCGGTCAATACAGAACAGCCGCATATTTATTTGACCTTTGACGACGGTCCTCACCCGGAGTATACACCGCAGATTCTCGATATACTGGCCGCTGCTAATGCGAAGGCAACATTCTTTGTTGTCGGTGAAAAGGCCGAAGCACATCCGGACATCGTTCGCTTAGCTCTGAGCGAAGGGCATACACTCGGTATCCATTCACAGACCCATTGTTCTCTGTTATTTAAAACGAAAAGGATGTTAGATTATGAAATTGAGACATCGTATAACACGTTGATTAGAATTACTTCAGAGCGACCGGTTTACTTCCGTCCACCTTATGGACATTTCACCCCCCGTCTTATCAAAATAATCCAGGAAAATGGAATGAAGATGGTCATGTGGACCCATATGACCTACGATTTCTCGGTCAGCGTGAGTGATAAAAATATTTTACATCACATATCGAAAAATATGAGCCCGGGAACGATTATTGTATTTCATGACGGGCACATCCTTAGTCAGCGGACGGTATCCCTATTACACGATGTCATCGGGATCGTTCATAAACACAACATGTTGTGTACTAAATTGTAAATAACACAAAAAAAGGTTGAAATTGATCCTGATTTTGCTATATTTAAATTTGCACAACACGAGGACATAGATAGTGAATCAATATTTGCCGAAACTGTTCACGGGCGTACTTACACTCATCTGCATTCACATCTCTCATGCTCAATCGATCAATATCCCACTGGATCACTGGGCTTACGATTACATCGAGCGATTAGAGACTCTGGGATTATACCGGGGATTGCTTACGAAATCGTATCCTCTCACCCGGAGCGACATGGCGCATTTTTTAGCTCATATCGATTCGACAGCAACAGACCATTTATCCGATGCTGATTTGAATGTGTTCGAACAATTGAAGGGTGAGTTTCATCAAGAACTTAGCAGGTTAGGCGTAACATCTAAAACCCGTTATCATGAACGCCACCTCTTAACATGGGAGCAAGGGGATAATTCGATTAACGTAGACGGTGAATTCGAACAGCTTTTGGATGTCAAGCGAGGCGACCAATATTCTGAAACCGAGCGAACGTCCTTCACCACGCTGGGAGGAATTGTACGCGGTCAATTTGGAGATCATTTTAATTTCTACATAAGAGCTCGCAATTCTCTGGAGCAGGGCACCGATCTTATCGAAGAAACGTTTGATCCGCGTTACGGCACACCGAAGACGATATCAGGCGGAAATGTTTATTCCGACGAGGCCTGGGCCTACATGACGTATCAACGGGACTGGTTTCAGATGGAATTCGGCCGGGATCGGATCAAATGGGGTCCAGGAAAGCGGGGCAGCCTGATGCTGTCGAAGGAAAATCCGCTGTTCGAAATATTGAAACTATCGTTCACTTTCGACAAATTTCGGTTTATCAGCTTTCACGGATCGCTTCACTCTGGCGCTGCGACGAAGTACATGGCAGGACACCGGCTCGAATTTAAGGTATTTCCCTGGCTCTTTGTCAGCGGCAGCGAAACGGTGATCTATGGCAATCGCGACATCGAACCATCTTATCTGAATCCCTTGATGCCTTATCATGTAGCGGAGCACCATCTGGGCGACAGGGACAATAACACCATGGGATTCGACATGACTATTTACCCGCTGAGCCATCACAAAATCTATGGTGAACTATTTTTAGACGATTTTACCACGGCTGAGAATCCGTTCACTTATTACGGAAATAAATTTGCATTCCTCATAGGCCATCAATGGGCAGATCCGCTGGGATTATCCGACCTCAACCTTTCATGGGAATACGCGCGTATCGAACCGTACGTTTATACGCATAAGGATTCGGTTAATACCTATCAAAACTATAACCAATCGATCGGACATTGGCTGGGTCCGAATTCCGATGATCTGTTTATAATATTGGACTATCGTATAAACCGGGATATCCGAATGGCGTTGATCACCGAAAGAACCAGGCACGGAGAAGGTGACTTAAACAGACCGCATACTTCGGGTGACTCCCGCAAGAAGAAATTCCTGTCAGGAACGGTTGAGAACACGTGGAGTTACGGTGTTCACATCAGTGATCAGGTGTTCAGAGATGTCTTTGTATCATTAAATTACTATTTCTTGCGGACTGATAACTTAAATCGAATTGCAGGTGACTCCTCAAAAGACAATAATGTGAGCATCGAACTTAAAATGAATTGGTAGCATGCATATATTACTCGTTCTATTGACATTTTTTTACGTTATCATCATTCTCAGGTTGCGCCGTGGTATAACACAGTTAAAGAGCGGCACCAATCAGAAGATCCATTCCGTATCCGTTGTGATCGCGGCTCGAAATGAAAGCGAGAACATCGGTCACTGCATCGAGAGTCTGCTGGCTCAGCACTATCCGGCCGATCGATACGAGGTTATCATCGTCGATGATCGTTCGACCGACGATACAGCCGATATCGTCAGCTCCTACTCGAGCAAATTTGATCGGGTGAAGCTGATCCGGATCGTTCAACCCACATCAGAGATGGCACCAAAAAAAAACGCTCTATCTCAGGGGATAGACAATGCTCAGGGTGAGATTATTTTGACGACTGATGCTGACTGTATTACTAAACCAGGTTGGATTTCAGCCATGAACCGGCAGTACGATGAACACGTCGGACTGGTCGCTGGTTTTTCCCCGTTAGATCGCGCGAAGAAGCAATCACTATTCAGCAGACTCGTTCAACTCGATGCGCTATCACTAGCCGCGGTAGCTGCGGGAAGTTTCGGGGCAGGATTTCCACTGACTTGCAACGGAAGAAATTTATCTTACCGCACCAGGGTTTTTCATGAAATCGGAGGATTTTTAAAATTCGGACAGTACGTGTCAGGCGACGATGATCTGCTTCTCCATCATGTGGTACGACATACTAACTGGGAAACACGTTATGTCCTCGATCCGGACAGCACCGTCTCCTCCGAAGCACCAGCAACGTTTTCACATTTTTTTCATCAACGAACGCGGCACGCTTCAAAAGGAAGTCGTTATTCATTCAGGATGACCCTGAGCCTCGTCGCCGTTTATCTTATGAACGTCTTGTTAATGATTCTGCCATTACTGGCGTTATGGTCGCCTGAATTATGGAAGTACTTTCTTGGATGCATCATAGTGAAGTCTGTAGCAGAATACTCACTGGTTCAGAGGGCCGCTCGGCAACTTCGTCTGAATAATTTAATTGACTATTTCCCGATCGCTGTTCTTTTTCATATACCCTACGTGGTTATTTTTGGACTATGGGGCCAATTCGGAAAATTCCGCTGGAAAGGAACGACCTATCAAACAGCAATGAAACCGAAACCGGATACGCATTAAACTATGTTCACTATTATGGTACAAATAGCGTGGATTACGACGATCCTGTACGCACTCACACTGCTCATATTCCTTTTCGGCACGTTTCGGATCAACAAAAAGGTGCAGTCAGCAGATTACTTCGTCAGTGTGGTTGTCGCGGCGCGTAATGAAGAGAAAAACATCAGCCATTTGCTTTCCGATCTTCTGCAGCAAACCTACCCGCGAGAACTTTATGAGTTGATCGTGGTCGATGACCAATCATCGGATAATACGGCTAAAATTGTCGCCACGGCTTCGCTCGACTATCCATTCATCCGATTAGTCACAGCCGCCGACGATAAAAATGGCCTTTTAACAGCCAAGAAAAATGCGATTCAACAAGGCATCAAGGAGAGCAAAGGTGATATCATCCTCTCGACCGACGCCGACTGCAGATTAAAATCTACATGGATCGAGACGATGGTGTCGTATTTCACCGAAAATGTAGGGATGGTGGTCGGATTTTCGCAAATCGGGTCTCCGGGGGAACGCCTTTCCTTATTCGAAAAACTGCAGGCGATCGATTTCCTGGCTCTGCTGACCGCGGCACAAGGTTCTCTCAATATCAACATGCCCCTGTCAGCAACGGGTCAAAACATCGCCTATCGCAAATGCACCTTTGAGGAAGTCGGCGGTTTTAAAGAGATCGGTCATCGAATCTCGGGCGATGATGTACTACTACTACAACTCATCCATCGAAATACGAACTGGGACATCCGATTTGCATCTAATAGGGGCTCATTCAACCATACTAACGGGGAAAAAACATTCAGACGTTTCGTAAGTCAACGAAATCGCTGGGCATCGAACGGATCGTATCAATTAAAGCTTAATAAACTGTTTTTTCTAATCTTGTTAAACACGTTCACGATGAATGCATCGCTGTTCGTTACTATTCCGATAAGCATTTTCACCCAGCAGCACATGCCCATTGTGCTCGGCAGCCTGCTTCTGAAAATGTTGATCGAGTTCATGGTGATCCTGCGGGGCGCACACATTTACGGGCGGGGCGATCTGATCCGGTACTTCCCTCTGTGGAGCCTTCTGGAGATACCCTACGTCATGCTCGTCGGAATGTTAGGTAATTTCGGTAAATTCGTGTGGAAAGGAAGAAAAAATTAATCATGTGGATCATACGGCAGGAAATTAGTATATGTTAAAGTCAACAGGACAATTCGCAACGAAAGCGATTCCCAAAATAATCAGACGATTACCCATTAATTCCAGTACCGAGATCAGAATCACCCGATTATGCACTCAGCGATGCCGGCAATGCAGCGTCTATGAGCGGACGACCAATCCTCCTTCCATGGATATTGACTCTTTTAAGGTGATCGCGAAACGACTTCGAGAATACGGCGCTTATATTGGATTCATCTCCGGTGGCGAAGCCACGCTCGTTCAGGATCTCGATAAAATTCTGCTGGAGGCTAAACAGACGTTTTCCCAGGCCACCACGCTGGTAACCGGATTGTACAATCAGACATCGGTTATTGAGAAAGCCGCTTCCGTCGCTCTCGATAACGACATCAATATTCAGACGTCACTCGATGGATTTGGAGAGATCGGCGATTATCTGAGAGGTGCAAAAAATTTTTCCGACACCGTGCTGAAGCATATGAAGTTGATTTCAGAAAAACGTGGTCATTCGAAATCATTACTCTATGCAAACATCGTACTCAATAACCTCAACCTGGAACAAGTCCCTGAATTGATCCAACGCGCTGTCGACCTCGGTTGGAAGACCACGATCGGTGTCTATCATACGCTGACCGAGACGACCCGATACGACGAGGAACTGAAACTGCGTCCCGGAAAAAAATTAGATGATATTTTATCATTTCTTGACGCAAATCACAATATATTAAATCTAAACTCATATATTTTAGGTATTAATGATTTTATAAATGGCCAAGTCACTAAATATTGTGCATTTACAGACTCTCCTTCACTGGCAACACGGGTCACCATCATGGAGGATGGTGATGTATATCTTTGTTACGGAGGTGCGATCGGCAATTTATATCATCAGAGTTTATTTGACATATTTACGAGTGAGAGTTACAAACAAGCCTTAGAATTGTATAGTAGATGCAGAGGTTGCTGGACAACGTGCTACACGCAGCGATACCTTTTAATTCACCCCAGATCGATACATGAACTGCTCGATAACATCAGAAAAGTATTGAACCTGAAACGATAATGCGTTATCACGCGAGGAATACGTCATGCAGCGAAAAACGGATACCAGCAGGATCAAAAAGGACGGTGACTTTGTAGAGCGAAGGAAACATCCAAGACGTCGTATGAGTCCGAAAAATGATCTGCAGGTTACATTCAAATTCAAAGGGGGAAGCGTAGTTGAGATCAGTGTAGTAAATATCAGCAGAGCCGGTTTATTGGGATATACATCCAGTATTGAGCATTTTATCGGCATCGAAGATCCAAACATCGAAAAAATTGAGATCGTGGAACCGGGTAAAGAGACCATTAAATGCTCGGGTCGAATTATGAGAGTCCAACCCGTTTTTCACGATCATAAGTGTTATTGTGCGGTGGAATTTAATGAAGAGACGGACGACTTTGAGGAGGCGTCTGATACAGAGACGCCAAAGCCAGTTGAACCCGATACGTTGACGCCATCCTACAAGGTAATCGACGATCGTCCTCGCCGAAAAAAAACCACCAAAACTGTGAAGCCTGTGCCGCAAGAAGCGCTCTCGGACGACGATCTGTTAGCCAGAATCAGCAGCATGGAGTGCTATTCTAATCTGAAGGACATCAAGAAGGAGGAAGAGCTCAGGCAGAAGGCGTTTACACTATTCGAAGACATCACGGATAATCTGACAATAGAAGAGCAATGGACTTTCTATGATCTGCTCGAGGTGATGAAGAAGCATGAGCCTGATTATCCTGAAGACGCAAAGCGTATTTTTTTGAAAATTTGTCGGATGGGATTAGCGGGCACAAAGGAAACACGACCGCGAGTCATTGTAAAGGATATTAACGAGAGTCCTGAATAGAAATAGGCTGTATCAAAAGTCAACTTGTAGTGACGAATTTATTCGTCGAATACCAACTATTGTATGCAGAGACTAGATTTGCTACTACTAGTTGTGGTAAATATCTTGCAGTAGGACTTTTGATACAGCCTCTAAATAGTCTATTAAAGCATTGTCCTTCGCCGATTTTTATAATTGGCCATTATGCACCTCTGATGATGATTTTAAGCTTAAATAATCATACGGAGCGGACGAACTTCTAAAATACGAAAACTACGTCCTTCGCAGCAAGGTCGCCAATATTCAACTCGTCACGTTAAAAAGTAAATGTCACACCAAGCCGAGGCACGAGTAAATCGGTCGTCGATTCAGTCGGGTTGTACGTGACCTTATTCTCTTCGCGAATGATACCACCTTTTTTCAAATACTTGGCTTTCTCGCCGAACAGATACCGCACGTTGACATCCAGATAGATGTTATGAAAATCATCTTCTGCCTTACCCGTAGCGATGCGGAACATAATGCCGGCACCGAAACCGTAGTTCAAAGCAGTGTCACTATAGTTTTTTGAACTGATTTCATCATCATCATCCCAATCATCGTCCTTGATACTGGTTTCAGTCCATAAATAGTTGAACCCCATCAAGCCTTCAACATATGGATGTAAAACTTCGTTCAGGTATCCTGATGGCGGTTGTGCTCGGAAGATGAGGTCTCCAAAAAAGATATTATTTGAGGTTTCAACTTCTACTGTCACATCCGGAATATTTGGAAAAATCGCTTCGCGTCGCGATTCGCTCCCATAAACCAGAAAATTCAGACCAGCCCCCAGGTATAACGGTGAATTTGGAATATGATATAAGAATTCTGCACCCAGTCCGAATCCCGTATTCTTCACATTTTCCTTGAATTCATTCTGAGGGAAACCGGTAAGAAAATCGAGATTAACCTGAAAACGAGATGGAGATTGAGCCTGTAATTGTACCTGAGCTTGAGTCGTCGTAACGGTAAGCAGTTGCAATAAGCCACAAATAGCAATTAATTTGATGCATTTGGAACACATTCCGTGAATCCTCCTATCATAATTGATCAATAATTAAGATTTATAAGAAAACATACCTATTCATACGCATAGTTTTATAAAAAGTTCTTGGCAAATATTTAGTTGTATTTCACGGCGAAAACTATTATATTATTAAACCATCAAGTTCATACTGTACAAGATGGTACTTAAATTAAGATGATGATAAAGCAGGAGAGTAACACGATCGTATATTCGTTAAGCAAACAGTGAGAATTAACCTAACGGATGGGAGATGTATTGTGCAAAAAAATATCACGACGATAATCGCTCTCGTTATAATCTCGTTTACATTTCAACACAAGCTGGGAGCCGAAGAAGGCATGTATCCGATGAGTGAAATCCATAAACTCGAACTTAAATCGAAGGGTTTGGAGATCGATGTCCTCGATATTTACAATCCCGGAGGCATCAGTCTGATCGATGGGATCTGTAAACTGGATGGATGCACAGGCTCTTTCGTGTCACCCCATGGTTTAATTTTAACAAATCACCATTGTGCATACGGCGCCATACAAACAGCCAGCTCTGAAGAACATGACTACATCAGCAACGGTTTCCTGGCCCGTGACCGATCGGAAGAGATTCAAGCGAAAGGTTATACGGTCCGTATCACCGAGTCCTATCGCTATGTTTCTAAAGACGTATTGAGTGTCATCAAAAAAGATATGGATTACGGTGACAGAACAAAGGCGATCGAAAAGAAGATCAAGGCCATCATCAAACGAGCCGAATCGAAAAATCCGGGGAAACGTGCTGAAGTGTCGGAGATGTTCATCGGCAAAACATACATCCTGTTCATCTACACATACCTCAAGGATATCCGTCTTGTCTACGCACCTCCGAGATCGATCGGTGAGTTCGGTGGTGATATCGATAATTGGGAATGGCCGCGCCACACGGGTGATTTTTCATTCATGCGCGCCTATGTTGCTCCGGATGGTTCTCCTGCCGAATATTCTGCGAACAATGTTCCGTTTCAACCGAAGAACTATCTTAAGGTTCAACCTGAAGGTGTTGAAGAAGGTGATTTCGTCTTCATCTTCGGATATCCCGGACGAACGTATCGCCATCAGACATCTCACTACCTCGATTACGAATACAATAAACGTATGCCCTATGTCGTGGATCTCTATTCCTGGCAAAACCAACTCATGCTCGACATGGGTAAAGACGACCGGTCGATCGCTATCACCCTGGCCGACAGGATTAAAGGACGCGATAATACCATTAAAAATTATCAAGGAAAATTAAAGGGGATCCGGCGTTTAAATTTAATCGATGTCTGGCGGGAACGGGAAAAAGCTCTGCAATCCTATATCGACCAGGATGCAGGACGAAAAGAACGATACGGAAGTCTGCTGCAAAACATAGGACAGGTCTATGAAGAGATTCAAACGACCTCAGATCGCGATCTTCTGTTGGATTATTTGAAACGCAATGTGACCATGTTCAATCTGGCGTCCACGATCTACGAATCCTCCATCGAACGGAAAAAAGATGATCTGGAGCGAGAAGCGGACTACATGGATCGTAATTTCGATAGAACCGTAAAGAACAGCATTCTTTCGTTGAAGAGCTATCATCAACCCACCGATATGCAGTTCATGAAAAAATTTCTGAATGACGCCCTGGTACTCCCTGCATGTATGAGCATCCAACCATTGTGGAATATTGCATCAGGACAAACTCCTGAAATAAACAACATCGATGAATTCTTGAATAATGCATATGAAACTACCCAACTCGACGAAGAGGCCTTCTTAACGGATGCATTTAAATTGTCCACCAAAGAGCTTTTAAAGATAAACGATCCGTTCATCAGTATAGCAGATAAACTGTACCCGATCTATAAGGATTTGAGAGAGGTCAGACAAAACAGAAAAGGCAAGATCGATGAATTGCACTCGCAGCTCGTTGATGTCAAGAAGGAGTTTATGGAAAAAGAGTTCATCCCTGATGCGAACAGCACGCTCCGATTTACATACGGGCAAATCAAAGGATATTCACCAGCCGATGCAGTCTAT
This sequence comes from Candidatus Zhuqueibacterota bacterium, assembly GCA_016926625.1. GTDB lineage: Bacteria > Zhuqueibacterota > Zhuqueibacteria > Thermofontimicrobiales > Thiofontviventaceae > Thiofontadaptatus. Next base: position 46,552 of record JAFGOE010000075.1, on the reverse strand, counting down.
TATCACCCGATCACAACTGTTCAGGGCGTACTGGAGAAAACGACCGGCGTGGAGCCTTTTGATTCCCCGAACCGATTGGTCGATCTCATACGCGATCGCAATTTCGGAAGATTCAATCATGAAAAACTGGGTGGCGTCCCAACCTGTATCCTCTACGACATGGATACGACCGGGGGCAATTCTGGGAGTCCCGTTCTCAATGCACGCGGTGAGATGGTCGGCATCAATTTCGACAGGGCCTACGATGCCACGATCAATGATTATGCCTGGAACGCTAATTACAGCAGGTCCATCGCCGTGGACATCCGTTATGTTCTCTGGGTCACTCAAAAATTCGGAGGGGCTGATCATCTGCTTGTCGAAATGGGGATCGATTGATCTACGTCGAGGCCGGTCCACTAATAGAAAGATAGAAAATGTCAGAGCATAGGATGTCGATTAATCCGATAACGGTCGGACAGGGTACCAGAAAGGATATTGAGGTCATCGCTGAGTTCCAGATAATGATGGCGCTGGAAACGGAAGGCTTGAGGTTGGACAGAGTTACGGTTATCAGGGGTGTAACTACAATTCTCGACCAACCAGATCGCGGGTTCTATCTTGTTGCCCGCAGCACAGCGGATCAGGTTATTGGTTCACTGCTGATATTAAAAGAATGGAGCGATTGGCGCAACGCGGACGTCTGGTGGATTCACAGCGTCTACATCGTTCCGGAGTCCAGAGGTAAAGGTGTTTTTAGAGAAATGTTCAGGCACGTCGAGACAATCGCCCGCCGTTCGCGGGTGAAAGGATTGCGTTTATACGTCGATAAGCGCAACATTCACGCACAACATGTCTATCGAAACCTGGGCATGACGAACGAGCATTACGAAATGTATGAACTCATGTTCGAATAATTCTAATGACGATGCACGGCGGCACATTCGATCTCTTATTTGATCCATAAACAACATCCGGCATACATGATCCTGTTCGAACAACGAAAAAAAAGATAAAACTTTATCATATCCACCCTGACGATGATCACGTGATCTGATGATCTCTTTTCTAAATCCGTGAGACAGAGGTGTTTATTCAGATGCAGAATACATCTATTCTGATTTGGGAGGCATTAATGTATGAAGTATCTGTGAAGCGCAATTTCATTGCACAGCACCATCTGATGAGTGAGGAGTGGGGGATCGAAGATGAATTGCATTCAAATCATTATCAAATCGAACTGGTCGTTTCCGGCAATACGCTGGATCGTAACGGCTATCTGATTGATATAATCTACCTCGAAAACATCCTGGATCATCTCGTTGCACGTTATCGTAACAGAACACTGAACGATTTCGAGGAATTTAAAGACGTAAATCCCAGCATAGAAAATATCGCCCGAACGATGTGTGACATGATGGCCGATGAGATCAAGGTTTCCAACGTGCATGCGATCACTCTGCGCATCTGGGAAAATCAGATCGCCTGGGGTTCGTACACGAAAATATTTTCTTAATAAAACACATCCCTAGATCAAACATTTAAAAATTCATTTCCCTCCATATTGCGTCCTGATGCCCAGATCATCGCTTTTGACCACACGATTTGACCCATCAAAATTGTTCCATACCGTCATTCACCCTCTGTTTGGTATTGTTCTTGCAACGACTTTTCATAATTGATATTTTGCACACTATCTAACCAGTTTTTATCATACTTTATATAAATGCTAAAGTATTGTAATAATTTCTAGATCGCCCTAATTTTACTTGATATTGAATGTGAATTTCAATATCATTCAACTCATTTCATACACCATATCAACACCCTGAGACGGAGGAACGAATGCGTATCCTGGGTAAAAAAATTTTAGTCATGTACTTCATCCAATTTTTTACTTTTTCCGGTCTGCTGGTCGCACAGGAACTCAAAGAGGATAAATATTCGCGCGGAGCTCAATATTTTCTGGGCACAGGCGATGAACTATTGATCAAAGTGAACATCTGGGGATTTGTCAACAAACCGGGTCAATATATGGTCCCGAGCGAAACGGATTTGATGTCGCTGATCTCCTATGCCGGAGGACCCAGCAAGGGAGCTAAATTATCCAACATCAAAATTATACATTCCGAAAGTACCAGCGCATCCGAGAAAAATATCTCAGAGATCAATGTGTCACAATATTTAAAGGACGGCGACGAATCGTTGATTCCCATGTTAAACCCGGGTGATACCATTATTATTTCTGGTTCAAAATGGCATCATATTAATTCGTTTGTTGAATTTACAACTAAGCTGGCTCTCCTCGCTCAGATCTACTATCTCATCACATTCTACAGCAGCAAGTAGAGCACCGGTTTATTAGCGTGATGAATACAATGTTCAGAAGTCGCAGCTCATCAGCTGGTTCATTAAACCTTTGTAATATATTAGAAAATCATTGATTATTTGATCGAAATATTATAATTTCTATAAATTTTTGCATTAGCATCTGGAATCGTACAACGCGGAGGATTTTGAAGATGGTGTCATGGAAGACTGCATTGTTGGGGATGTGCATTCTCATATGGACATCCCCACTTGCATCGGGAAATTCGATGAACGGAGGATATGGTCTCCATTATGTCGGTTCTGCCTGGACATTGAAACAAGGACATATGACCGTTAAGGCACAATCACGATTTTTCGGTAAAGTCTCCCCGAACAGTGCAGTGACCGTGTGGGATGTACAAGGAGCGCTTAGTGTGAATTACGGCGTTAGCGACCATCTTGAAATGCAAGTGGCTCCGATTATCTACCAGGACAGCCATAAGGGTAAGGGAGGGAAAGGCTATAATTTGCCCGACGATCTGTTCCTCAGCCTGAAACTCGGATCGTATCGATTGAAGAATAGCTCGCTGGCATACGGTTTTATGCTGCAAACCCGTTTCCCTACCGCCAAATATCACAATGTGGTATTCGAACCCTATTCCGCCGGAACGGTCTCCTGGGGATTAAAGGCCATGGGCACCTACTCCCGTGATCCACTCTATCCTGAAGATAATCTCAACGCTTATCTGAATTTAGGCTATTATAATCACAATGATGTCGGACAAAGACTCTCCGAGGATCAGAACCTCGATTCAATCAAAGTATCATCCATGTCGCAGGAGTTCACCTATAGCCTCGGTATAAGCTTTCCGAACGCCGAGTTCGATTTTTCACTCGAATTGCACGGTAATGCGTTTATCCAAAGACCCCCTAAACAGACCGCATACAGCCTGGAAAACTATGCCTATCTCACCCCGGGCATCTCCTACCGGGTGACCCGCTGGCTGGCGTTTAATTTTGGAGCCGATTTCAGAATCTCATCAAATAACGACGAATCACTCTATTATTTCGACCATAAAATTCACGGCATGCCTAACTACCCTGCCTGGCGAATAAACCTTGGCATGAAGATGCAAATCCTGCCGACCGAAGTGTTTACGATAAGCGAAAAGGACATCCTGATCAAGAAAGCGGAGAGCAGACGAGAGCTATTCGAACAAATCATCCGGGAGCAGAGAGAGACCGAATCGGCAGAGGAAGAACTTGAACGGATTAAAAATGAGAGACAAAAAGCCGAACGCGAACTGGAACGCTTAAGACGAATTCTTGAAGGCGATTATCAACGCCCCGATGAGGAAAAGAAAGAAAACGAACCGATCGAATAAATATCATCGTTTTAACTACTTTAATCAAGCCAGATCACTCACTTTCGATCTGGCTTTTTTTTGGATTCAGCTTGATTTTATTGGCTAAACTCATTATATTGTTTTTTATAACGCATAAACAATAACTGATGCGATTCCTTCTTTCAGCCCTAAATGATAACTTATTACCATGTGGTGAATTATGATCAGAAAATGTGTAGTTGCAGCCATTACCATCTCAATTCTGTCCTCCGGATGTGCGCCTCGTTACATCAAACAACATCCACCTGTTCACTCAGCCAGTGAAAAACTGGCCTATCAAATGGATCTCCTGGTCGAAACCCCGGAAATCCAAACAGCAACCGTAGGCATCCTTGTCCAATCATTAGATACCGGTGAAATCATGTATCAGCACAATGCACAGAAGCTGCTCATGCCCGCTTCGAATGAGAAAATACCAACATCCGCCGTCGCCCTGATGAAATTTGGACCCGATTTTCGCTATCAAACCAACTTATACACGAACGGTACGGTCGAGGACGGTATTCTAAACGGTGATCTGATCATCGTTGGGAGCGGTGATCCAACGATCTCCTACCGATTCTGCGATGATGCGGACTCATGTGTCATTTTTCGGGATTGGATCACGTCCCTCGGCGAGCATCATATCAAAGAGATCCGGGGCGATCTGATCGGTATCGATGATGTATTCGATGACCAACATATCGGATACGGATGGACAGTCGACAATCTAACCTATTACTATTCAGCCGAAGTCGGTGGACTGATGCTCAATGAAAATTATGCTCAGGTGACCCTGAGCGTCGACTCTATGGGACAGAATTTAGACTTTTCAGTCTTCCCGGATTACGGTGTTCTAACGTTCCGGACAGATCTCTCCATCATCGACGATGAAGATGAGGAGACAGAGATCAATATCTTCCGCGAGACCAACTCCAATTTGGTGACCTATTCCGGTACAATCAAACCAGGCCAAAAAATTACCGAAGACATCGCTATCCATCATCCGACGCGTTATTTTCTCAGCGGACTGGCGCACGAGTTAGCCCGCCACGGTATCGCGGTTAAAGGCGAGCTGATCGACTCGGACGAACTCGATTCGACCATCATTATGCACGATTGGCATCTGATACATACCCATCTCTCGCCACCGTTTTCCGACGTGCTCAACGTACTGATGAAGAGATCACAAAATCTTTACGCCGAAAGTTTCGTTAAACTGCTTGGTTATCATTTTGGAAAAGAAGGCAGTTTCGAGGAGGGAGAAAATATAATCAGGGAAACACTGGTACGCTTCGGTTTAGAGGATGACTCCTATCAATACAAAGATGGTTCGGGACTCAGTCGCTATAACTACATTTCCCCGGCGCAGATTGTTAAGATACTTCGAGGCATGTATTATCATCAATATGGAAACATTTTTCGCCAGAGCCTGCCCATCGCCGGGATCGACGGGACGATCGGTTACAGAATGAAAGGGACGAGCGCTGAGGGGAAGATTTTTGCAAAGACGGGGACTATCTCTAATGTGAGATGCCTGTCTGGTTACGCGACGACCCGAGATGATGAGACTCTTGTCTTTTCGATCATGGTGAATAATTTTCTATGTGATGTACAGGTCGTCATGGATCTGCAAGATCAGATCTGTATCGCTTTATCATCGTTCAGTCGCAATTAGAAAATTCGCTTGCACCCTATATCTCGATACATGAAGTGATCGTTATGCATCGAGGCATATCAATCCGGGCATATGCGCATAAGGGCCGTCCTGAGAATCCGAGTGATGCGATAAAAGCAGCAACCTGCAGCGCTGATTGCAGATTAAGATTTATCCGCAACCATGTTACATCTCAACCAGTCGATAAACGACATCGTTTTTTGATATAGATCTTCGAGAGTTCCATCATTCACGATGACGTAATCAGCCATCTCGGCTTTTTTGCTCGCTGATAGTTGTGAATCCAGTCTCGCGCGAATCTGTCCTTCCGACAAAGCATCGCGCTGTCTCAACCGCAGCAACACATCCTCTAACGGAGATATCACCACCACGATGATGTCGAATTGAGCCGTCGATTTCGCTTCGAAAATTAGAGCTGCTTCGATACAGGCGATTTCCACATCGCTGCGCTCCAATTCGGCTAACATCTCCGCCTGCCTTGCGATGACAACCGGATGTACTATCGAATTTAACCGACTTCGAGCCTGGTCATCCGCAAACACGATCTCAGCCATCCTCTTTCGATCCAGCTTGCCATCCTGTCTATAGATATCCTCACCAAAATGTTCGACAATTCTGCTGCGAACAGATTCATCCGTATCAACCAGCTCTCTGGCCAACTGATCGGCATGGATCACGGGGATACCGCTCTCAATCAAAATCCGCGCGACAGTCGATTTCCCTGCGCCGATTCCTCCGGTCAGACCGATTCTTATCATAGGCTCAATTCTCTGTATTTTTAAGATTTATGATCGTGGCTAATCCATCCACCGATGACGTTATTCGCACCCATGCGCCCGAAGACCGCGTTAGCTGTCCGTTTAACGGATGATAACCAATTTACCCACACAGCGATCACCCTCGCCCTCGACGTAGTATAAATAGACACCAGAGCACACATCGATCCCGTCCTCATCCCTCACATCCCACTCGACACCACCGTTGCCGTCTGTTTCTCTGATCCTGCGAATGAAACGTCCCTCGATGGTATAAATCGTAATTGTCGCTTCACTGGTCAGATTCGCGAACATGATACCATTTCCCTCCCCGATGCGAAAGGGATTCGGATATGTATACACGGCGGATAGGTCCTGGTTGAACAGGGAAAAAGCTTTCTGGTCTCCAACACCTCTTACGATGGAGATGCCTGCTAAATTTTTTACGTTCATAACGGTCAGCAGATAGTTCTTGCCGATCGCACGCATACGATGATGGCTTAGCCCCAACCGAACGCATTCTTCGCGACCTTCAATACGGTTTGCGCTCAATATATCAACATCCGGTTCGATACTGTAATTCGTCAATGTCTCGGCTGAGTTGATATCCACGCTCTCATTGAATTCAATTTCGATCGTATGATGATCGATGAGTCTTGCATCCACAATATAAGGTGCTGCAGCGATCACGGTTGGAGTGAACTCACCGCAACGACGCATGGTATCGATCGGTGTACCGTCTTGATCAAACACATGGTCAACCTGTAGAACGTACGTTACCGGGGAGAGTGCGAAGGGATCATACGTCAAAATGACTTGCTGTGCCGATTTTGAGACGATCACCGAACGAGGATGCCCCGCATCAGGCATCGTACTGTAATTAACGATATCTTTAATAGACGAATTCATCGGCTCACTGAATTCTATCTGCACCTGATCAGGTACAATGTAGTTAATCCGTACGACAAAAGGTTTGTATCCGGGCCGAACAGACTGTGCAGCGGTCTGACGTCCCTCCGCTGAAGAATGATCGTAAGCCGCCACCGCGTACCAATAGACAGAGTCACTGCTCACCCGAAAATCAGTAAATTCATTGCTCGCAGTAGCACATTCCACCGATAATTCCGCAGCACTGCTTCCCTTGTAGATGGTGTAACCACTTACCTGCGGCACTTCATTCCACTGCAATCGCACCGCATGAGTATCGAGAGGAAATACCCTGAATCCGAGAGGAGCCGGCAGTCCGACATGTGTATCCGAAACATGATAGTAAGACTTGATGGTCGTACCATCGAAGAGGAACAGTTCATTTACTCCATCCCGATTCAGATCGCCAATGATGTTGGACTGCGAATAGTTCGAGTCGTAATACCACATCATCTGATAGTTACCTGTTTGGCGCTCAAAATCGATGATATAAAGATCCGGAAACACGTTGATCACTAATTCATCCAGTCCGTCATTATCGACATCGCCTGCCGATACGCCGTTCGCAGATCGATGAGGATTATCGTAGCCCCAGAACGCCTGTTCATAGACAGGGGAATAGGAATCATCCTCATTCGACTCATAGATGCGATATATCCAGTGTCGGGCATCATACTCATGTTCAGCATTCAGATCAGGATCAGAATGACACCCTGCACCGAAATCAGATATTCCATCACCGTTAAAATCACCGCTGACGATATAGTCGATACAATCCATCAACGGCAGTCGTTGCGTCCATGACAGTACATAAACATCATCACCCCTGTTCTCGTACATGATCAGATCGCCGTCGTAATCGCCGAACAGTACATCCGACCATCCGTCGTTGTCGAAATCACCACACTCCACGTAAGGCACACCCACACCATTTTCTCCCGGGCTGACGTTAAGTAGTACAGCGACATCATGATATTCGTTGTCTTCTGTGTGTTCGAGGATATGATATTCACGATCGATCCTGCAAATAATTTCCATGGCACCGTCTCGATCAAGATCTGAGAATCGGCTCGCCCATGCATCGTTGTCGTCGCTCCATACGACTGTATTAGGGACTGGATTCGATTTTGTAGCTTCCAGTATGTAGGAAACAGGACCAGAACCGGCTAAGATTTCCCATAGCCCGTCGCCATCGGAATCTGCGATATCACGTGGAATTAAGATCTGATCGGTATGAAATAGCTCGATGATGTCATTCGGATCGAATTCATAAACGGATAGCCCGCCGTACTTATGATTGTCATCGAACTTATTGATCACAACCTCCGGATAGCCATTATTATTGAAGTCATTAATTTTATTGAGCATATAACCAGCCGGAAGCTCGAGATCGCATTCGGTAAACGTCGAGGTCGGAACGATCTGCTGCGTCAATCGAATCGTATAGCTCGAATCCGATCTGCACGAGAGTCCAGCATTATTAACCGCCTCGATGAAAAACTCAAATTCACCGTCGCCGTCATCTGATGAAAAGAAGAACCGGTGGAGGTCTGTGCGATACGCGAGTTTAATTTCGTTAAATAGACCCTCCGAGTTGAGCAAGCGATAGAAGACAGATGATTCGCACAGATCATCGGTTTCGAATTGGATCAGTGATCCCGCTTCCGCTCCATCGATCATCTCCGTTGTGGTTACATGACCAATTCGCGGGGGAGTTCTATCGATGAATATCCGAACTCTATCTTCGATGGACGTTCCGTTTTTATTCAGTACGTTTAATCGGATGGTATACGTCGTATCCGGCAGTGCCTGTACATCCCATCGTCCTAACAGATCAGCGACCACTTGCCTATTGTTCGTCTCTGCGAAGACGATCCAATCGCCCGGATTATCTCCTGTTCCATAAAATAATTGGTACGTATCCATAAATGCACCGAACGCGTCGCCCGTTACAGCGATCTCGTCGCCATTGAAACCTTGATCGAGTCGCGGCGATTCGATTCGTGCATGCGTCAGCACATCCATATTGAGTGCCATGAACGCATCGACGAGGCCAGCACCGAACTGATCATCATGTCCCTGCTCGCCCAGATCCTGAGTCGACGACAACAACAGGCTCCTCACCGTTTCATTTCTCAGCTCAGGACGATGTGCAAGGATCAGCGCGGAGATCCCTGAAACGATCGGAGCTGAAGCAGATGTACCTGAGAAATAATCATAGCGCTGGCCAGGCCTGGTGGAGAGGATATCGACGCCGGGTGCAACCAGATCGACCGTGGTACCATAGTTTGAAAACCCCGCCTTCTGATTCATTTCATCGGTCGAAGCAACGGAAATAGTCTGGGAATAACCTGACGGATAATGAATATCTGCAGAACCGCTGTTACCTGCGCTGGCGATGAGCACGCAATTGGCTTCGAATGCATACTGGATCACATCCTGTAACAGAGGGGACGCATAGGTATCGCCAAAACTCAAATTTATGATTTGAACTCCGTTGTCGACGGCATAGACAATAGCAGATGCGACATCATCTTCTTCTAACAAGCCCTGTGATGTCCCTGCCCTCACATTCATGAGCCTGCATCGGGGCGCTGTGCCCGCAATACCGATCGCGTTATCGGAAACAGCAGCAATAACACCGGCTACCGAGGTCCCGTGTCCATTTTCATCTACAGGATCATCGTCACGATCCAGGTAATCTCCGTCGTCAGGGAAATGCGGGGCATCGGTAAAATCCCATCCCATGATGTCATCGACGTAACCGTTATCATCGTCATCGAAATTATTAAAATCGCCGTCATCTACGAAACCGTTTCCGTTCAGGTCTTCGCCCGCGTTGATCCAGATTTGAGATGCAAGGTCAGGATGGACATAGTCGATCCCGGTATCGATTATCGCCACGAGGACATCCTTCGAACCTCTGGTGATCGTCCATGCCTTGTCAATTTTAGTCTGCCGAAGATACCACTGTTGCGAATAGAGTGAGTCGTTCGGACTTTGATGCAAGCGATAGACATGGTTTTCGATCGCGTATTCGATGTCTTCAAGATCGTTTAATAAAACAAGCAGGTTTTGGGGTTCAATTTCGGATTCGATTTCACAAAAGTTGATTCGATCGAGGCCTGTTGTTTTTTTTAATGCGTAACGTTTACTATTTATCCCCCCTGGAACTTGGCAGAGCGGTTTCAATGTTTGAATAGTTACTGCGAGTCGCTGATGGAGCGTGATCTCGTTCAGGACTTCGACTACGGTTCGCTCCGTCTTCATCTTCAGGATATATTCACCGGAGTATGATCGACCATAGACGCGGGAGACAGTGACCAATCCCAGGATCAAGAAGATCAATCGATACTGAAACCTGCCGATTCTGCTCCTCACACTTATCATGTTCATAGACTCCAGGATTTAACTTCCCAATTTTAGCAGATATAAATAAGCGGATCGAACTGCGGCCATAAGGGATAAGAGCAAGCCAGTGACTGCATTGACGAACGGCCAAATACCAGAGGGGTAGTATTTTTTAAAATAGAGGTAAAATGATTTATGGGACGACCAGATCATGGGAATTCTTTGTCTGAAAACTGATCTGCCCTGGTGATGCACGATGGCGACGGTAGGAATGAACGCAATTTTCCAATCGTCGAGAATAAAGCGATGACACCAATCGACATCACTAAAAAACATGGGAAACTGCTGATCTAAAAATCCAATCGTCTTTATTGCTTCTGCGCGGACGAGAATGAATGCTCCCTGTGGTTGTTCGACATATTTTTTTGTCTTGTGGTCGAAATCACCCATCTTCCAGCCATTGAACAGCTTGCTTCTTGGAAACAGATAATTTAAACCCATCAAATGGAAAAGGATATCTCGGTGTTTTGGAAATCGCCGACAGGAAGGTTGGATCGACCCATCGCTGTTGTGAAATTGAGGCGCGACGACGGCGAGCTTCTCATCATCAGAAAATTCAGGAATCAACGACGCAAACGTCGTCTCAGGAACGACGGTATCGGGATTCAGCAGCAGGACGAATTGCCCCTTCGCTAACGATAATCCCTGATTGATCGCATGAGTATATAAATAATTCGATTCGTTCTTAATAAACGAAATGAACGCATACTTTTCCTGGAATAATTTTACAACCTGCAATGTGGAATCGGTTGAGGCATTGTCGATGATAAATATTTCTGCGATATAAGATTTTAAAGAAAGGATTAACGATGAAAGACACTCTCTTATTTCATGTCCGCTATTATATGTAACGATAATAGCGGATATATCTACTTTCCTATTCACGGGGGTGCTTTCTGCGTTGATGATGATTAATTGACTACCGCTGACTGATCTCTTCGAGCTTCTTCTTAAGAAACTCTATTTTTTGTATATACAGTTCATTTTCCGGATTATTTTTATGCAAGAGCTGATACACCCCCAACGCTTTATTATATTGACCCTGAGAAATATAGATCTCGCCGAGAGTCGGTGTCACTAACTTTGATGGCGGCTCCGGATTCGACTTTTTCGATTCCCTTTCTTTTGCCAACGATTCTAGAGAGTCAGAATCCTGAGAAGATATCGGGGGAGGATTTTTCACCTTTTCGATGAAGTCCCTGAAATCATCATCAAGATTATCTTTACTCTCTTCGTCCTCGCTATTCAGGACTGACGGCTTTTCATGCAGGAAGTTCTTTTCATCTACTTTGCCATGTTCTTCCCTATCGAGATCTGTTTTGTAGTCAGGCTCATCCTGATTTTCAACTGATGTAAACTCAGGTTCTGTCGGGCTATCAAGATCATTTTCACGAAAAATTTTGTTTACCAGATCAAAGAGTTCAGCGCCTTCATTGTCGGCATTTTGTCTCTCTTGAAAGTTATCCAACTGCACACGGTTTGATTCAGCAAAGATATCCTCGACTGAGCCGATTTCTGAACGCCGATCAGGGATTTCGATAGCCCGGTCTTCCAGATCGGTATCGATATCGATATCAAAATCTTCATTCTGCTGCGAAGGAAGAACACCCGCCCTATTTCTGAGCTCCTGATCGCGGCTGCGGACGGTTCGATTCAACGGATCAACTTCAAGAATTTTTTCAAAGCTCTCGATCGCCTTATTTGTCCACCCTTCTTTAATCATCAGATCTCCGGAATCGCGATGTGCAGCAATATAATATGGATCATAATATAATACTCGTTTCAACTCTTTCTTGGCATTTTCTATCTTATTCTTTCTGAGATAGCACTTACTCAATATGTAATGACCAGTTACGTATGATGGAAGCCGCCGGATTCCTTCTTCGCATAATTTGATGGCCTCTTCGACTCTATCGAGCGATAAGTACATTTCAGCCAATCTGGCAAATAAAATCGAATCAGGATTGTGTTTGAGCTTGCCTTCCAAATACTTTTGTTCTTCTTTAAATGGTCTATCCATACCTATGACACCCTTTCTATCAAAAATATTACCTGGCAGGTGAAAATTGTGCCACCTGTTTACCAACCAGCGATGATGTTGTTGACGATATCCTCGACTAACTTATCAACCGCTTCCTGTATGCCTTTTTCTCTCCCGTCGACAGCATCTGGCTCATATGTACCCCACTGCGTTAATCTGTCTTGCCAGATCACATTTCTCTTCGTCTGGTCGACAAATTCAACATCGACGGTAATATAGATCTTGATGTCCTGTACTTCTTTGTCCAGATTGACCGTTCCTGCTTCATCCCGGATCGTCGTGATGGACCCGTTGATGACCGAATCCGCGTTTCTGGGATCAGAAATCTTTAATGTATTATCTTTGGTAATTTGATTGATCAACGCTTCGGTTATGAGCTCACTTATCCCAAACTCTGCTGTTCTATCTTCGAACACCGGGATCGATACGGTCTTCAGATGAGCTGGTAAGGCTGAACCGGAAAACGAATAGTACGCGCATCCACATATTGCTAAAAATAGCAATAATATCGTAAAAATACAAGTATTTTTAATAGAATGATAATGAAAGTTTAGTAACATACACCTGTCTTTCTTTAATATTAATTCCCTGTCTCTTCTTAGCGATTTAATAGGGCAGATCGTATTCTTTAATTTTTCGATAAAGAGTTCGTTCACTTATCTTCAGACTTTTAGCGGCTTTACGTTTATTTCCATTGAATCGATGGAGCGTGTTTTCAATGAGCTCCCGCTCCATATCCTGTAGGCTGGTCAATGGATTCTTCACATCGTACTGGTTATCGTATGGGATCTCATCTTCTTCATGAATATAGGTGATCGTCTCATCGTTTTCCCATGGTTTAAGTCGTTTCGGTGGAAATAATCGGTTGACGATCAACTCCCTGAGACCGGCGATCTCGTTTTTCAGGTCGATCAGGATTCGATACAAAAATTCCCGCTCAGCCTCGTCGGGAGACTTATGCAGAGCAATGGGCAGTAGCCGCTGTTCATGTGTATCATATTTCAAATATTTCGATAGAGTCGCTTCATCGATCAGATCTCCTTTTTCCAGCACGATGATGCTCTCAATTAAATTTTTCAGCTCCCGAATATTGCCCGGCCATGAATAATTGACCAGCACATCCCTGGCCGAGGAATCAAATCCTTTAAAATCGATCTGATTTGCATGACAGAATTCATAGGCGAAATATTCAGCAAGGAGCATGATATCTTCTTTTCGTTTTCGCAGGGGAGGAACATGAATATTGACGGCTCTCAATCTAAAAAACAGATCCTGGCGGAAAGTACCTCTCTGCACCTCAGACTCCAACTCACGATTTGTAGCGGCAATGACTCTGACATCGACACGATGTGGCATTCCTCCTCCCACACGTGTAAATTCTCTGCCCTCCAATATGCGAAGTATTTTGACTTGTGCATTAAGCGGCATTTCTCCGATCTCATCCAGAAATATGGTGCCGCCATCCGCCATCTCGAAGTATCCTTTACGTGGCCCCACTGCTCCCGTAAACGCCCCTTTTTCATGTCCGAATAACTCGGATTCGATGATTCCTTCGGGAATAGCACCACAATTAACAATAATGAGCGGTTTAGCCTTGCGGGTGCTATTATTATGAATGGCCTTTACCACAAGTTCTTTTCCGGTTCCGCTCTCACCGATTATCAGGACGGAGATGTCCGTGGTAGAGACCTGATCGATAATTTCAAAAATCTGAATAATACCCTCGGATTGGCCGATCATACCGTATCGACCTGGTAATCTCTTCGCTTGATTGTTCATCTTTTTCCGTTTGTTATAGGTAACGATCGTCGTTCGCCGACAATCATCATCAGGCTCACTTTTTAGATGAAAAATAGTCTACTGTTCGTTGCAATCCATCCTTTAACATCACCTCAGGCTTCCAATGCAATAAACGTTTCGCCTTTTCATAGTTTAACACGCTTCGTAACTGCTCACCCGGTTTAGCCGGACCGTGTAATTCTTTGGCATGGTCACCCGTGAACTCATTTAAATGGTCAAAAATCTCATTGACATCGGTCTCGATACTCGTGCCGATATTGAAATAATCATTCTTCTCATAGGACGTGACGTTTAAATTCGCTCTGACAACGTCACCCACAAATACATAATCTCTGGTCTGCTTGCCGTCACCGTTGATGATAGGCTGTTCCCTGTTCAGCAACTTCGTCGTAAAGATCGCCACCACACCGGCTTCCCCATGGGGATTTTGTCTTGGACCGTATATATTGGCATATCGTAAAACCGCATAGTTTAATCCGTAAGTCTGTGAATAAAAATAAAGGTACTTTTCTCCTGTCAGTTTGGTAATGCCATAAGGTGAAAGCGGCCAGGTGTCATGTTCTTCGTCCGCAGGAAAGACGACCTGTTCACCATAAATCGCGCCGCCCGAAGAAACGAAAATAAACTTTTTTACATCCGTTGTAATCGCCGCCTGCATTAGATTTATCGAACCCAGAATATTATTTTTTGCATCGTAAACAGGATCACTGACCGATCTGCGAACGTCCATCTGCGCAGCATGATGATTGACTATATCGAATTTCTCCTTTTCGAACACCTTGAGGACGTCAGCATCCTGGATATCCATTTTGTAAAATTTTGCACGCTGATTAATATTACGTTCGTATCCGGTCACCAGATTATCCATAACCACCACGTCATGCCCCTGTTCAATGTAAGCATCGACCACATGAGATCCAATAAATCCAGCTCCGCCTGTCACCAAAATTTTCATCTTCGTTTCTCCTTACTAGTTGCAATAGCAATGTTGTTTACGCTAATAACGTCCTTTTCATGGTACGCTGTGTATTGTTTATTTTCTGTTTCATGGTATGGGCGTCATCAAAATTCGATCGCCCATCAAATCGATCATCCTATCTCTTCGAGGTCCGTATCGCAATATCACGACGATAATAGGCTCCATCAAATGTCACCTGTTTTACGGCTCTGTAAACCTCATCACGCGATTGTTCGAGCGTGGTGTCGACAGACACGATCGATAGGACTCTGCCATTCGCGGTGTAATATTTCCCTTTATGCATTTGGGTTCCGTAATGAAAAACAGTTATCTTCTCATTAACGATCGCATCGAGTCCGATAATCTGTTTACCGACCCTGTACTGTCCGGGATACCCGCTGGAACAAATAACGATATTCGCTGCGTGACCGCATTTTAATCGCAGATCGAGCTGTTCCAAATCCGCGTTCTGACACGCGATAAGCAGCTCGAACAGGTTCGATTCCAGCAACGGCATTATCGTCTGTGTCGCCGGATCAGGAAAAAACGGTTTCAGAGAAATCACCTTTGGTCCTTCGAAGGTGAGGATAATACCCACTTGCATCAGTCCGCGAAACGGAATACCTTCGAGCGTTAGCCCTTTAACAATGGGTCCGATGATTTCGTTACGAATGCGTTCCAGAATCCGATCTTGATCTCTGATCGTGGCTGGAGCGTGCGCTCCCATACCCTCGGTGATCGCCCCGATCTCTCCATCAAAAATGGATTTATAGGGACTGATCGTGGTGATTATTTTAAAACTGATACCATCGGTAAAAAACGGTACCGCGATCTCCTGTCCGACTAAAAATTCTTCGATAATAATCTTCTCTGGTTCGAGCTTTGCTTTCTCACCCATTAAAAATTTCTTTAGAAAATAATGGGCTTCCTCCAGAGTATCCGTGATAAACGTATTCCCCAGTTTGTGGAATCGATCCGATTTTATGACGATCGGGCAATCATACTGTTTAATATACTCGGCAGCATGCCGATAATATTTAAAATCACGATAGCGCGGTGCCGGGATCTTGTATTTATCCAACAGATATTTCGTATAAATCTTGTTATTGATGATCTGTGCCGTTTTCTCTGTTGGTCCGATAGTCGCCAGACCCTGATTTTGAAACGCATCGACGGCACCATTGATGACTGCATATTCATCAGAAATTACGGTCAGATCGATCTTTTGAAAATCCGCAAATTGAAGTAATTCGACGGTCTGGGTCACAGCAATCGGCACACAGTGAGCCAATTTCGCGATACCGGCATTGCCCGGAGCACAATACAAAACCGCTTTCGGCAAATCTCGCCTCAGTTTCCATAACAGCGCATGCTCTTTGGCACCATCCCCAACAACCAATATCTTCATTGTTATATATTATACCGTAATTTTTCCGATCCGCGTGATTTTGTTTTTAACAGCTCAATTTCGTCCCTTATATCAGCCGCTCGTTCGAAATCCAGTTTCCTGGCAGCGTTCAACATCTCATTTTCAAGTTGTTCGATCAATTCCTCTCGTTCGGTTTCTGAAAGCTTTTCATATTCCCTCTCCGCACGCTTCTTGTGCGATTTCCTGTCCCACTTATCCACCTTTTCGTCGGCAACGCGGGTCGATTTCATGATGTCATCGACCGATTTTCGTATGGTGGCAGGAACGATTCCGTGTTCTTCATTGTAGCGATTCTGGAGGATACGGCGCCTGTTCGTCTCATCGATTGTCTTGCGCATCGATTTCGTGATCGTATCACCGTAGAAGATCACACGGCCGTTTACATTCCGTGCTGCACGACCGGCGGTCTGCATCAGCGAAATCTCCGAACGCAGGAAACCTTCCTTATCCGCATCGAGGATAGCAACAAGCGAAACTTCGGGCAAATCGAGTCCTTCCCTTAGCAGATTGATGCCGACTAACACGTCGAACTCCGCCAATCGTAAATCGCGCAGTATGGACACCCTGTCCAGTGCAGCGATCTCAGAATGAATATAGCGAACTTTAATGTCCATGTCGGACAGATAATCGCTCAGGTCCTCTGCCATTCGCTTGGTCAATGTAATGACTAGCGTTCTCTCTCCGTTGGTGACCTGCTTCTTGATCTCTTCGATCAGGTCATCCACCTGTCCTTTGGTCGGCCTGACGATTATCTCCGGATCGATTAAACCGGTGGGACGAATGATCTGCTCCACTACCACTCCGCCGCTCTTCTCCAATTCATACTCAGCCGGCGTCGCCGATGCGAAGATTACCTGATTCATCGTCGATTCAAACTCCTGGAAATTCATGGGTCGGTTATCCAGGGCCGAAGGCAGCCGAAATCCGTGTTCAACCAGCGTTTCCTTTCTGGACCGATCACCATGATACATGGCCCTGACCTGTGGAATGGTGGCATGGGATTCATCGATAATCATCAGGTAATCGTTGGGGAAAAAATCGATTAAATTGTATGGCCGCTCACCCGGAGCACGCCCTGTCAAATGTCGCGAATAATTTTCTATCCCGGAACAATAGCCCAGTTCCTGCAGCATCTCGATATCGTAATTCGTGCGCATTTCGAGACGCTGAGCCTCGAGCAATTTATTTTGCGCGCGTAAATGATTCAAGCGCTCTGTCAATTCAGTCCGTATCGTCTTGATCGCGTTCTCCAGCTTGGGCTGAGTCGTCACATGGTGTTTAGCCGGATAGATGGCAATGCTGCTGCGCTCGTGTAATACCTCGCCCGTAAGCGTATTTACGACGGATATTTTCTCTACCTCGTTGCCAAACATCTCGATTCGCACGGCTTCCTCTTCATAAGCAGGGATCACCTCGATGACATCACCGCGAACACGAAAGGTGCCCCTGGAAAAATCGAAGTCGTTACGTGTATAGTGTATATCAACAAGTTTTTCCAGGATCTTGTTTCGCATGATCTTCTCGCCTGTACGGACGATCAACAGCAACTGACGATAATCTTCGGGTGAACCCAGACCGTAGATACAGGAGACCGATGAGATGATCACCACATCATCGCGTTCGATCAATGAGCTCGTCGCTCTTAGCCGCAGACGATCGATCTCCTCGTTGATGGACGCATCCTTCTCGATGTAAACATCGGTAGTCGGAATATAGGCTTCGGGCTGATAGTAATCGTAGTAACTGATAAAATATTCGACGGCGTTTTTAGGGAAGAACGCCTTAAGTTCCCCAAAGAGCTGCGCGGCAAGGGTCTTGTTGTGCGAAATGATCAAAGTGGGTTTATGCACATTGGCGATAACACTGGCCATGGTAAACGTTTTCCCACTTCCGGTTACACCCAATAACGTCTGGAATTTATCACCGCGCACTATACCTTCGGTGAGTTGCTTAATGGCTCGGGGTTGATCACCCTGAGCTTCATAATCTGATATGAGTTCAAATGTCGACATGGATCTATTTTAATATATTAGTCTATAATTAGCAATGTGTTGTACATCATAACAAAACAATAGTAAGATGATTGAATGGGCAGGTGGATGAGATCTAACATCGTTAACAAAGTATAAATATAACATTGTTATGACAAAATGTCAAGCTCAATTTTTTAAATTTATCTTGCTTTTTTTTCAATATATTACTATATTAAAATTTTGTTTACTGAGGACAAGGGTTTTATCATGTCAAAGGAGTCACCATGGCAATAATGCATAAAATGCGTGAGAACACGCATATCATTTTATTTATCCTCTTAGTGGGATTCGTCGCGAGTATGACGATTGGTGGTTTGGTCGGCGGAGCCAACATCATGGACATTTTATCCGGACGTCAACCGGACACCATTTTAAGCGTTAATGGTGAGAACATCGCGTACGATCAATTCTCAAGAGCGTATCAAATGGAGCTCGAACAATATCGGCAACAGAATGAACAGGAACCCTCGGCATATCAATTACAACAGATGGAAGAGCAGGTATGGGAATCGTTCATCCGCGACATATTAAAGCGTCAGCAGATAGAGAAGTTGGGGATAGAAGCGACACGTGAAGAGATCAGATATTTTATCGTCGAAAATCCTCATCCCGTGATCACGACGGATCAGAATTTCTTCAATGAAAACAACCAATTCGATCCGGAACGATTTCAAGCCGCGCTCAGCAGTCCGGGTAATGATAATTTCTGGCTTTATAAAGAGAATTATCTCAGAATGATTCTTCCCTATGAAAAATTAGATTACGAAATATTATCGACCATCCGGGTAACCGATGAGGAGCTAAGGGAGGAGTTCAGAAAACGTAATCAAAGCGTACAGGTTGATTTTCTGGCTTTCGATGTGAACGAATTCGATGTAGCTGATGATGAAATTAGTGATAAAGAGATCAGCAACTATTACGACGATCATAAGGACGAGTTCAAAGAGAGCGAAAGACGAAAGATCCAGTACGTTCTGTTCTCCATCGACCCTTCTGCGAGTGATAGCACCGACGTATTCAATTTTGCAAACACACTCATCGATAGCTTGAAGCTCGGCTCAAGCTTCGAATCGCTTGCGACCAACTATTCGGAAGATCCCGGTTCAGCGGCAAAGGGTGGTGATCTCGGATATTTTGCCCGGGGTGCCATGGTAAAACCATTTGAGGACGCCGCATTTTCAGCTAAAATAGGCGATATCGTAGGTCCGGTACAATCCAACTTCGGACTACACATCATCAAGGTCGAGGATAAGAAAATCGAAAACGATGAAGAACAGGTAAAAGCAAGTCACATCCTGTTGAAATTTAAACCTTCCCGGGGAACTCAGGAAAACGCGCGCGAAAACTCAAATTATTTCGCCGAAGTCGCTATGGAAGAAGGTTTCCTGAATGCGGCTAATATCGAAAAGTTACCCGTGGATACCACGGATTACTTCAGCGATTCGGGTTTCATTCCTTCACTTGGAATGGAAAAACGACTCGTTATGAACGCATTTAATCAGAATATCGGAGACGTCAGTAAAGTATATTACATCGAGGATAAAGGGTATTTAGTCTATGAGTTGCTAGAGATCCAGGAGGAGACAATAAAATCTCTCGAATCGGTACGCGAGACCATTGTCAGTAAATTGAAACGGGACATCAAGTTCGAAAAGGCGAAATTAGCTTCGCAGAGTGTTCGTGAGCAAATACAGGTTCCTGAGGACATGGAACGGATTGCCACTGCAGATTCCCTGGAAATAAAAACCACCAACTCCTTCACCCTCGAAGGTAATATTACCGGCGTGGGACGAGATCCCGTATTCGCCGGTGCTGCCTTTGCACTGGATGAGCAGGAAATTTCGCAGCCGGTTAAAGGAGCCAGAGGATATTACATCATCCGTATGAAAGGCAAATCGCCGTTCGATGAAGAAGGATTTCAAGCGCAACGTGAGCAGCTGCGGAATCAATTACTCGATTCGAAAAGACGGACTGTATATACGAACTGGATCAATTCCCTGAAAGATAACGCGAACATCAAAGATTATCGATATATATTCTATTGATAAATTAACGAATTTATCGTAGTAATAGCCTTTATAAAACCATCACTTGAAAGAGTGATGGTTTTTTTTATTTTCGGGGATGAGATCTCTGATAGGTCGAATTCATAAAAAGATTAACCACCGAGAGCACAGAGCCCACAGAGTTCCGATTCCCGACCACGCTAAAAGCTTAAACCACAAGGACACGAAGCTCACGAAGGAAACGAAGAACACGAAGCCCCATTTCCTCTTCCACCCCAAAGATTAATTTATTCTAATTGAAATATGAGGAAATTTATAACATTTATTTCAACAACAAATAAAATTTTTCATAATTATTAATTTTTTCGAAGTGGTTGGGTTGTGGGGCTCTGTGTCCTCTGTGTTCTCGGTGGTTAATCTTTTTTTAAAAATTAATTAAAAATAAACCAATACCTCCTCCACTATCATTATTCATTATTTAACTTGACTATATTTTAAAGGGTATGTATATTATTAATGGTCTATTTACGTAAATAAAATAAGGAGTATATAACATGAAACGTTTAATTTGCTCCCTAATTGTCGCCACGATGGCGATTAGCCTGATATTGATTTCAGGCTGCAGCCGCATCGAGATCGAAAAACCGGCGCAGAACGAACCCGATGTTACCACACCATACACCCTGTCCGTTAAACATACGGGTTGCGGCACCGTTCAACCGGAAACGTTTAAAGCATGGCTCGATAAGGACAGCGACCTGCCTTATGATATAACGAATGCTTTCACCTATTCCCGGGATACCTGGACTGCCCCTGATTTCGATCTGTCTATGGGAAGCCATACCCTGACGGTCAGTGCCGATGTCACCACCGGCTCCTGGTGCCGTGTCGCCAAGCATAGTGATACCCGGTCGTTCTTCGTCGCACCATGCACCGACTTTGTCGAAGGATTCGGCAGCGATTTTACAATGGCCCCGGATACGATATACATTGAATACGATGCAACCGTCCTGAAAATCGCCCAGGGAGAATCCAAAACAATCAATCTCCCTGATCATTCTCCCATGCTCGTCGATGGCAAACTGCCGGTGACCGTAAAATTTAGTTTACGAAATACGACGACAAAGTATATAAAATTTGGCATGTTCCTGAACCATGGTGGGACTGTGCTCTATTCTAAATTTATTGCATTCTGTGGCGCTGTTACTGTCGATGAGGAACATGCAATCACTCTCTCACCGAGCACGGAACCATTGACACTGACGATCGAAGCAGGTGATATGTATGCGTCACCATCGGATGACACACGAGCCGTATTCTTTAACGGGAAGCTGATGTTACGCGTTTTTCCAAACTAATCCGGATAAATTTAGCCCGTACTATTCAGCTATTCATGACTTTCACTAAGATCACATAACGCGACTACTAAAGTACTTATTATTCATTCGATCTATTTTATGTCATCACATGAGGAGAACAAATACTTATTTGTCCCTCCCATGCCGAGCTATGCTTAATCCTTTGATCAATCTGAGCATCGCATTGTTCAGATATAGGAATGAAATTACTTTTTGTTACGTATACCAGAGTTATAGCACTTAAAGAAACATACAGAGGAAATCAGCAGCACCTTTATTCAATGTCATAGGTCTGATCGATTAAACTAACTCACTGAATCATGACTAAAAATGCTCTTGCTACCTATCATAAAAACCGAGCTTACTGACTAACTACTCATTAACTATTAATCCTAAACCAGATTGGAGCTCATATGACGAAACAGATCAAATTCAGACTTATTCAAACTGTACTTATAGCGATTTCTCTGCTATTTCTTCTGCCTGGCATATCAGTAAATGCAGCGGTAATTGAAGTGGAGGCCGGGGATGAATGGTTTTCCGCTATCAGCGAAGCCATCGAAGCCGGGGATACACTTCTCCTGGTGACGGACGGCGGAATTTATAATTCTGCCGCAACAGTCGTATTACCCCCACTACCCCTTACCCTGAAAGCAGCGCCTGATTTAGTGAATAAACCCATTCTGAAGACGGAGGCTTCGGGAACGATGCTCGGTGTTAAGGCCGATCTCACCGTAATCGGCCTCGCTTTCGACGGTGCATGGGCGGAACGGGGCGACGACGGAACGTATCGATTTATTCAAGTCCAGGACCACTTCGGGAAGTTAAGTATCTATGATTCGGATTTCTACAATCTGCGCGGATATGGACTGACGTCCAGCAGTTTTGATATCGATACACTCATCATCGATAACTGCCTGTTCTATGATTTCGACAGGATACCGGTCTATTTCAAAGACCGACAGAATTCTGTGAAATATACCAGGATAGCGAATTCAAGTTTCTATCGTATCGATGATATCGCCGCCTATGTGCTGGGATCATCTCAGGGATTTGAAGTAAGCCATTGCACTTTTTCAGGATTGACAAATATCGCTCTTTATCCAAAAGAAATCACGGAAAATTTGTTCATTCGGGACAATATCATCGTGACCGAAAATTCTATCGGTGCAAAGGTCTATGGAGATAATCCTATCGTACAATACAATCTATTTTTCGGTAATAATCAAGATATCGAGTACATGGGATCAGGAAATCCTGATTTCGTCACCGGAAACGTATTCGATGATCCTCTGTTCGAAGATGCTGCAGCCGGCCGTCTCGCTCTTCATATCGATTCGCCTGCAGTAGGTGCTGCTTCGGACGAAGCGAATCTGGGTGATCCCAGATGGGGGACATACGGTGATCCGGACTCGTCAGTAGCAGTTACCTTTTCCGTCACAGTACCTGCAAATACACCGGAGGATGATCTGGTGTACCTGGCAGGGACGTTTAATGACTGGAATCCTGGTGCTCAGGTTATGGAAAAAATAGATTCTCTGCAATGGCATCTCACCCTCTCCCTCGAAAAAAACACCGCCTATGAATACAAATACACCCGCGGCGACTGGGAATCGGTGGAAAAAGATTCTGCCGGAGAGGAAATTGCCAACAGGACGTTCACTACAGGCGATTCAAGTATGACCATCGAGGATGTGGTAGAAAAATGGGCGGATGTTTTCGATCCCGTCGAACCCCGGAAAATGCCACCCATCCTGACTTTTTATGATAATGATCCTCAACATCATATCGCAATTACCTATTTCAGCGACGTATCCGGAAGCGGTAAGGTATTTTACGGCATAAATGATGTCACGGAAAACACCCATATCGTCTCTGAATTCAAGGATCTTCAGGCCGAGAACGATCAACTCGTACACATCGCCCGGCTTACCGGACTTTCAGAGAACACGACCTACAAATATCAGATCGCTACCGGTGATAATGAACCCGGCCCTGTTTACACATTTAAAACTGCTGCCTATAAAGATGAATTCATGTTCGTCGTCGGCGGTGATAATCAGCTTGAAGTCTATCAGCCTATTGTCGGCAAAATCGCACAGCAGGAACCTGCCTTTATGATCCATGCCGGAGATATCGTGGTCGATGGTGTCAAGCTGCCGGAATGGTTCACTTTTCTGGAGACATTCGAAGAACTTTCGCCCTACGTCCCCATCATGCCCGTCTACGGTAACCACGATTCAGATTCTCCGACGCTGGGCAAACTCTTCACGCTTCCGTCAAACGGCGATCCTGAAAATGAGTTCCACTGGTATAGTTTCCGATATAATAATGTATATTTTATCGGACTGGACGTCTTCCGCAGTTACATCGAAGGAAGCGATCAGTATGTCTGGTTGGAGAATGAACTGCAGAACATCGATAGCAGCATCATCGATCATATATTCGTCTGCCTTCATCACGGCCCTTACGCCAGCCTGGGATATCACGGACCGAATACGCTGGCTTCGCAATATTTAATTCCCCTTTTCGAAAAATACGGCATTACAGCCACATTCAGCGGTCATAATCATTTCTACGAACGCAGCGTCGTCAATGGTATCCCCCATTTCATCAGCGGCGGCTTGAGTATCCATCTAAAAGATTTCACCCTGAATACCAATCCCTGGTCAGGCTATCTGGAAAAATCGAATCATTTCCTCAAGGTTTACGTCAACGGAAGTAAATTTCGCGTGGAAATGATGAGAGCCGACGGGACGGTGGCCGATGTATACGAGTCGCTCGATATCGACGGTCGCGACATCGACTTTACCAGCAATATGGTTGAGCCAATGGTAGATGAGGAAGGACTCATGACGGATACCAATCTCAAGCTGGATCGCCTGTACATTACACATGACAGCGACTATTATTACTTCGGGTTCGATGCACTGGCCACGGATAAGGGTGTCTCCTACGGTCTCTACATCGACACGGATAATATCCCCGGTTCCGGTGGTACGACCGACCGCTGGGGTAAGGCCATCATCGTCGAACCCAGGCATTTACCGGAAGTACAGATCTACGCCTATCATGAAGATGATGACACCTGGAGTAGTACGAGTCCCAGTTTCTACCATTGGGATGCCAATTCTAATTCATGGATCACCGGTTCCGGCGGAATGGCACGACTCCCTGAAAACGGGATTTTCGCCATCGATAACGAGAACCGATTCTTCGAGATCGGTATTCCTCACGATGCTCCGGGTTTAAACGGCGCGGATAATTTTCATGTGAAGCTCTTCTCCGTCGGAAATACATCCGGCGCTGGTGTATCAGCGGTGTTACCTAACGATGACGTCATTCGCTTTACTGAAGAAAATACATCGACGGATATTACGACACTCACTCAGTTCTGGTGGTACAATGCACCCGACACGACGCCTGTCATAATCAATCCTATAGATATCGACGGTGATCCGTCCGATTGGCTCGCCCTGGGAGTTCAACCGGTCGCCGTTGCAACGAACACCTCGCAGGTCGGTACCCAATACCGGATCGATTCACTCATGGTACATATGGACGAAAACAACCTCTACCTTGGATTCATTACCGACGCTACAGATGAAAAGATGCATTTCGGTCTCTTTATCGATACCGATCATATCGATAACTCCGGCGGAAACTCCAATCCCTGGGGTGCATTTACAACGGTAGTGCCGGAACATCTACCTGAAATTGCCATCTTTGCTTACCACAACGAAATGGGCGGCTGGTCAGGAACATCACCGCAATATTATATCTGGACGGGATCAAGTTGGGTCCGTCAGAGCGGGGGGCATGGCAATATGCCTCCAGGAGGATTGTTTGCTCATAAGCAGTCGCAGCGCTTTGTGGAAATGCTCGTACCAAAAGATTCTCCCGGATTACAGAACGTGGATCGTTTTCATATTTCTCTGTATAACTTCGGAATGACCAAGTATGTAGCCGAAGCTCTCCCCTCGGATCCTCTCGTATCCTATACGGGACAGAATTCAGCCACTCCGGTCGAGCTACGCTATTTCGCTTATTTCCAGGCAGAAGACACGTTAACACAGGTCATTGAGTTTGAACAGATGCTGCCGGGTACACCGTCGCTTCAGCAGAATTATCCGAATCCGTTCAATCCTGTGACCACCATCAGATACCAGATAATAGAAAATGCCAAAGTTAAATTATCGATCATCAATGTGTACGGACAGACGATACGCACGCTGGTGAATCAAGAACAGCCAGTCGGCTATTACACGACCCTCTGGGATGGTAAGGATGCGTACGGTAACTCCGTTGCCAGCGGCATCTATTTCTACCGTCTGGCTACTGATACCGGGTTCGCCCAAGTTAAAAAAATGGTACTTGTCAAATAAATTCAAACGGACTGTCTTTGGGGGACAGCCCGTCTATGTATCAATCCACGCTTTAAATAAAACCGATGATAAGTCAAAAAAAAATATCGAGAACTTTTTTTACGGGAATATTAAAAAATAGGCACTGTTTATAGTAATAAAAGGATTACACAACTTAAAATGCTTTACCGGAGATTCAACTCCAATAAACAGCTTCATTGATGGTTAGTTTGCAGGAGACACTATGGACATCTTTAATTACGCTACTTTATCGGAACAGGAGTTGTCAGAGCGGTTCAGTACCTCAGCAGCGAGTGGATTATCATCGCAACAAGCTTCGGAACATTTATCCACCAGGGGTTACAATGAGATCAAAGCGAACCAGGTTCGATGGTACGATGTCGCTCTTCGCCAATTTAAATCGGCTTTTATCTATCTGCTCATCGTGGCTGCGATTATCGTGTTTATCGTGGGCGAACATCTCGACGCAGCCGTTATCATCAGTTTCGTATTCATCAACGCTCTTCTCGGATTTTATCAGGAGTACAAATCCGAGCTTTCTTTAAGAGCATTACAGCAATTCATCACCAAACGGACCCGGGTCAAACGCGATTCGCATTGGGACACCATCGATTCGCGTAACCTGGTCCCGGGTGACATCATCAAACTCGAGACAGGGGATTCCGTACCGGCCGATGTTCGGATACTGAGTACACACTACCTGGTCGTCAATGAGACGACGCTGACCGGTGAATCAGTGCCTGTTCCTAAAAACCAGGATGTGATGACCGCAGTCCCCAAAAGCATCTACGAAGGACATAATCTCTGTTTCAGCGGTACATCGGTGGTCGAAGGGGATGCGATTGCACTGGTATTAGAAACAGGTGCCCGCACCGCCATCGGCACGATCGCTAAATTAACTTTGGAGACCACCAAAGAGAGCGAATTCTCCAAAGGGATCGGCCGTTTCAGTCAATTCATCCTCAGGATGATCCTTATTACGCTGGCGGTTGTATTTGCGATGAATCTGATTCTAAAAGGAGAGCGGGCGAATATCATCGAACTGGTTATTTTCTCCATCGCCCTCGTGGTCAGCGTGATACCGGAGGCTCTGCCGGTCGTGACGACTGTTTCGCTTTCGCGCGGCGCGTTGCGACTCGCTAAACAGGATGTGGTCGTCAAACGGTTAACCGCGATCGAAGACATCGGCAGCATCGAAGTGCTCTGCTCCGATAAAACCGGGACTCTCACCGAGAACTCGCTCACGGTGACGGAATTTTCTCCGGGTGCGGACCCAGGACTACTGTCTTTCGCCGCGCTAACCGTCGCCCAGACCGAACAGAAGACGGAGCCTTTTGATATCGGTATCTTAGAAGCCTTCGCTAAGAATAATCTGTCATCAGACAAACAGCCGGAGCGACTGATGGAGATACCGTTCAATCCGCAGCGCCGCCGCAACAGCGTACTGCTTCGTGACGGGAACGAGACCATTATGCTGGTTCGAGGTGCACCGGAGGACGTACTGCATTTATCTTCGCTGAATGAAACCGAACAGAAGGCACTTCATTCCTGGCTCATGGAAAAAGGGAAAGCCGGCGAGCGAACCATCGCGATCGCGAAACGAGTGCTGCCATCGGACACAACGACGATTTCGCCGGAGGACGAACATGACCTCGATTTTCTGGGCGTCATCGCGTTCTCCGATCCCATCAAGCCCTCCACATTCCAGGCCGTGGAGAAAGCGAAACAGCTCGGTGTTCAGCTTAAAATCATTACGGGCGACAGTCCCGAAGTCGCCGGAGCCGTTGGCGTGAAGATCGGATTGCTTGAGGATGCTACCCAGGTGATCAGCGGATTCGAGTTAATGAGTAAGACGCCTGAAGAACGTACCAAAGCGATCATGCATTACGACGTTTTCGCTCGTGTCACGCCCGAGCAAAAATACGAGATCATTCAGACACTGCAACAGACCTATACAGTCGGATTCCTGGGAGAAGGGATCAACGATGCGCCCGCACTGAAACTCGCCACCGTATCGATGGTGGTCGAAAGCGCCGCTGATATCGCCCGTGAGGCAGCGGACATCATCCTGTTGCAGAAAAACCTTGAGGTGATTATCGATGGGATTCGAAGCGGTCGCGAAGGAATCGCCAATAGCATCAAGTACTTAAAGGCCACGCTCGCGTCCAACTTCGGCAACTTTTACGCGATTGCGATCGGCTCACTGTTTATCGATTTTTTACCGATGTTGCCGCTGCAGATATTGCTGGTGAACCTGCTCTCTGATTTTCCGATGATATCCATCGCCACCGATAATGTCGATATTCCGGAGGTTACGAAGCCACGAAAGTACGACGTAAAGGAAATCGTCCTTATTTCGATCGTTCTCGGCGTGGTGAGCATGGTGTTCGACTTCATGTTCTTTGCGATCTTCGTCCGGGAGGGAGCGAACATTCTGCAGACCAACTGGTACATGGGCAGCATTATCACCGAACTTATATTTCTGTTCTCCGTCAGGAGTAAACTGCCGTTTTTCAAGGCGAAACGTCCTTCATCGTATGTGCTGGTACTGACGGGTATCGCGATTATATTGACAGTGCTGTTGCCGTACACGGGTATTGGTCAGAGCATTTTCCACTTTACGCCGCCCACGGCAAAACATATGGGCACCATCCTCGCCCTGGTCGGATCATTCTTTGTCTGTTCTGAACTGGTTAAATATTTTTACTATCACCTGACGGATTGATATCAAGACAGATGTTTTAGAAATTGGATCGATAACATAAAGAAGATGACAAGGGGATACGGTTCACTTAATATACAGTACCGTATCCCCTTATTAATTTTGCATCAGACAGACTGGCAATAGAAATAGTACTCTTTTACGAGTAGGATCTATTAGTTATGAATATTACTCTGTGGCATGCTAAAAGCTTTTTTCTCTATTGATGATCGCCTCTATCTCCTTTACCAGATCGGGATGATCTTTAGCCACATCATGCTGTTCGTGGGGATCATCGTTTAAATTATACAGCTCCAGGGAGTGCTGAGGCTCAACCAATGCATTCAATCGTACTGCTTTCCAGTTACCTTTGCGAACGGCGACTCGGCCGCCCCATTCATGGAACTCCCAATAAAGATAGTCATGTTCGCGCTGATTGCCTCTGTTCATTAGCGTCGGGACTAGTGAAATGCCGTCGATTGCTGACGGTGTTTTAACGCCGGCTAACTCTGCGAATGTTGGAAGTATATCCCAGAAGGCGGATATATGATCGGAATTGTTCCCGACCGGGATGTGGCCTGGCCAGGACGCGATAAACGGCACCCGAATGCCCCCCTCATACAAATCTCGCTTGTGACCACGTAATCCCCCGTTGCTGTTGAAGAATTGGGGATCCGCACCACCCTCCTGATGGGGACCGTTGTCGCTGCTGAACATGATCAGGGTCTGAGAGGACAGATTTAATTCAGCAATTTTAGCAACCACCTCACCAACGTAACAATCCAGCCGATCCACCATCGCCGCGTAGACGGCTCGCGGCGTCTCCTGCGAACAGTATTTTGCGACGATCATGTCGGCGCCGTAATCACTACCCTCGTCGGCAATATAGGGCTTCTCCTCGAACGTCCCTTTATACTTTCGCAGGATGTCGTCGTCCGGAACGATGAGTTCCGCATGAGGCAGGGTGTAAGGAAGATACAGGAAGAAGGGATGCTCTCGATTTGTCTCGATGAACTCGAGTGCTTTTTCATGAATCACATCGGGCGCATAGGTGAGAGGAGGATTTTGATCGTTTCCTTCCAGCGTAATTTTTTTATGATTATACCATAGATGAGACGGATAATGCCGGTGCGCCTGTCGCTGACAGTTGTAGCCGAAGAACTCATCGAACCCCTGAGCGTTCGGATCGCCGTCTGTACCCACGAAACCGAGTCCCCACTTCCCGAAAGCCCCTGTCCTGTATCCGGCCTGCCGGAGGAGTTTGGCCACGGTCACTGTGCTTTCCGGCATCGGCTGTTGTCCTTCCGTTTCATATTCTTTGTTGCCCTTAATGGGCGTACGGCCGGTATGGAGTCCGGTCAGCAATACCGACCTCGATGGCGCGCATACGGTACTGCCTGCGGAGTGATGGGTAAATCTTATACCACTACGGGCTAATTGATCCAGATTGGGTGTTGAGAACTTGTTCTGACCATAGCAGCTTAAATCTCCATACCCCAGATCATCCGCCAGTATGTAGATAATGTTGGGCTGCAGTCGTCTTACATCATTCCGACTTCCTTTCAAGCACGGCAATGCGGATGCCGCTGCTAAAAGGCCAGTGGTTTTTAAAAATTGACGACGTGTGTGGGATTTTCTGATCATGATCAATTTCCTTCTTTTCTGAACATATTTCGTTTTTCGAACAATCTCGTTTTTACGAGTATCGGCAGATCAATAAAACATACAAAATATTGATGACTTTATCAAGTATGTCAGTCGATAATGTCAAATTTTTCAATAGCGATGGGCCTTGAATATTTTATCTATATAATGTACCAGTGTCAATTATTAGTAAAAGACACGCACCATGCATGGTATGCGCTTACCAAAAGGTGAGCTGATTCAGAAATTTGTTGATTTTTATTCTTTTTCTTCGTTAATTATTTAAATTAACATCATGGTTTATCCTTTTAGACCTGCATAAATAATACTATACCGGGTATTCTCGCGGAATTTTTATATAAAAAATAAAACCAATATTCCTAAATCCTAATAAAAAAGGGGAGAATGAACAATGAAATTTTTTTTAAAGGCTTACGGATTTATAGGAGTACTATTAATCTCAAATTGCCTGTCGGCTCAAATTCCCAATGAAGGCTTTTTCTTAGGTGGCGGTGCTTCTATGTTATTAATGAATGGAACCGGTAAAATCGAAGATACTGATTTCGATGTAACGACTAAAATGTTTGGGAATGATGATGACGAGGATGATGTAAAAATAGGTTGGGGGTGGGATAATAAAATCCTGTTAGGATTATCGCCCTATATCGGATACCGCATTAATTCCCACTTTTCGATGATGGCAACTTATAACTATTATTTTGAGAAAAATGAAAAAGAGACTGCGACAATTCCTGGTTTACCATTTGTCGATGTGATGGGTAACACAATGGAAATGCAATCGGAGATTTCGGGCAGTACGGATTATTCTCAAAGATCGTTTTCTCTATTTGCCAATTATTTTCCCTCTAAAAAACAGGGGATTTTTATAAGCGCTGGTCTGGAATTTTTATCTCTTTCTCTGAAAATGTCGAGTACCTACGATATTACGGGTGGTATGTCTGAATTTTACTCAGCGACCGACACATATCAAGGAGAGGATAACGTTATTGCACCCGTGCTGGGAGCAGGCATTGAAATCCCCATTATTTCCAATAAAACGATGCTGGTTGCTAAGGGACTATATTCATTCGCTGCTTACAAGGGACACAAGTTGTTACAAAACGACAATGCTCCTCTGAATCCACTCACCGGTGAAGTGGAAGATATCGACCTGAAACTCGGAATCGGTGGCTTCGTTGGATCTATCGGTATGCAGATGTATCTCAATCCAGAGCGTCAGCCTGAAACAGAACGACAGGAAACGGAAATCAAAGGTAAAAAAAGAAGCAATATTTGTTTCGTACCAAATTTAGGAATCGCGAAAGCCATCGGAGAAGGCAGCGAGGATTGGAGCATCGGACTTTCAGCCGGATGCAACATCTTTTTTCAGACGAATAAATCAGTCTCCTTAGGCGGACGAATCGCCTACAATCGATTTTCACCCAATGGGGAAGAACTTATCAAACAGGCGAGATCGATGAGGATCCCGCCATATTACGAAAGTTATGATTATCAGTTGAAAAGCACTTCCGGTTCACTATCGATCATCGAGCTGCTCCCCTCAATACGTTTCCGCATGTCGCGCTCCGAAACTCAAGATTTCAATGTTGCATTGCAGGCTGGTGCAGGATTTTTCTTCATGAGCGGCGATGCCGAAGTAAAAGGATATTACAAAGACCAGCATACAGAATCCTCGATCACGTTGAAGATAGAAAGAGATTCAGTAACTAAACCAGGCATCCAACTGGGAGTCGCCATGGATATTAAACAGAAAGTAACCATTCAGCCAAATTATAATATCATTCTAACTGAAGATGAAAACACGAAGTATTTTTCGCTTTATATTGGGCTGCTGCTTGGAGATAACTTAAATAAATGATTTACATAACGTTATTTAGATCAAAATAATGATTAATTTTAAAATTCCTGACAAAAATAATGCAATTTCGATATCGAATGAAGTAAAATTCAATTGAGAACATAAATTCTTATTGACAATCGGCACGAATTAGATTATATTAATGTGCGGATCGTTCGTGTTCTTTTGATCGATTTTCCTTTTGGCATTTCCTTCAGTATTTATAGATAATAAATAATCGCCTTAGTTTATTCGCTACCACCATTTCTTCAACCGACTCCCCCTGAATCGGTATATTTTATTCATCCTGTATAAAATTTCTCTTTTAAAACATGTTATAAGAATAATAGACGTTTATTCTTGATACTATAATTTCAACTAATTTACCGTATAAAAACATCTACATGGTTTGACATCTAGGAAAAAATTTCGCTGCACTCTGTGCAGCTATCTTTTCTTCATGAAAAACGGCTGACGAACTCTTTCAAACAGTTTTCGTGAGGAGCAAGTCCCCGTCGACTATTCAGTCCAGTGAAGGAAAGGGAAGTCCGGATGTAATTATCAATAAAAAAGGAGGTAATACATGAAGTCATTGAAACGAATGACCCATCTTTGTCTGCTGTTACCAATTCTACTAATTCTCACCCTACCGTCTAACCTATTTTCATCAGACGATATCGAGCAGATTAAATTAGCCATTGCTGAAAAAGGGGCAAATTGGACCCCCGGAGAGAGCTGGGTGAGCAAGCTATCACTCGAAGAGTTCAAGCGTCTTTGTGGTGCTGACCTCGGGCCACTGGATGAATCTCGGGAAACATTAATTTCGTTACCCCAGGTTGACGATTTTCCTCCCCGTATCGATTGGCGGAATAACAACGGCAACTGGGTGACACCACCCAAAACTCAGTATTCTCCTCAGAGATGCGGCAGTTGCTGGGACTTCGCTGCTGTTGCACAGGTCGAATCCTGGTGGAAAATATACCATAATAACGCCGATTCGATGATCGACCTGTCAGAGCAATTTATCCTGTCCTGCAGCGGTGCGGGATCTTGCGAGGGAGGTAATTCAAAGTTAGCATTGGATTTTATCAGAACAGATGGAATACCGAGTGAAATGTGTATGCCATATCAGGCGAATGATCAGATTCCTTGCACCGAGCTCTGCAGTAATTGGATGGACGAAGCAGTTCGAATCGCTGGTTGTGGTTTTGTTTGCTTGAATGATGGTTTAATCTCAAATATTAAAAATGCACTTATTTACCAACCAGTAAGTGCAGGTTTCGCTGTCTACGATGATTTTCGATATTATTCGACTGGTGTCTATGAACATGTTTCAGGGGAACTAATTAGTGGCCATGCAATCTTAATCATAGGCTGGAATGATGAAGAACAATGCTGGATCTGTAAAAACAGTTGGGGGACAAATTGGGGTGAAACTGCCCAATTCAAACGATATACACCCGGTGCAAACAATGGCGGTTACTTCAGGATCAAATGGGGTACTTGCAGAATTGGCAGGCATTCTTCATTTATCTGGGATGAAACGACATGCGGCCCGGCTCTGTCTATCTTTCCAAAACAGATCAGCGATGCGCTTGTCATTGGTGATTCAGTGTCTCAACAAATTCATATAAAAAATAACAGTCCTAATCAGTTGGCGTTCTTCGCTCTGGACGGTGCGACATCGACAGCTATCTATTTTCATTCGGATAGTACTCAATCCTATGATGGTCTTTCATGGTGGTGTGGCGATCCGCAGCTAAGTGGCTATGGCGACTGTTGGCTGCAATATTTAGACCTACCTATGCTCACATTATCGAATACTACTATTCCCACCCTCTCACTGATAGGGAGATGGGCATTGGAGGATCCCACATTGCTCTCACCTGTATTAAAAATATATGATGGTTGGGATGGGTGTAACGTGTGGATTTCAACCGATGGTGGAATTCATTTCGAACTTGCCTATCCCAGTCATCCGGCTTATAATTGTCAAAGTCTGTGGAGCTTCGGGTCGCCAACTCTATGGGACATAGGAACTGGAATAGCAGGTTGGGCAGGTCGCAGTTCTGGTTGGGTACCGATAGAATTCGATCTTTCTGCATATAAATCAGACAGCGTCATGATCCGATTTGCGCTCGCTTCAGACGAAGGCGTTAGCGCAGTAACTGATCCATCGCTCGACGGCTTTTTAATCGATGATATCGTGGTGAGTGACCAGGGAAACGTACTTTTCTCGAATCATGGTGAGGATGATCCATCGTTACGGCGTATCGGATATGTTGGTATGGAAGATGCCGATTGGATAGATCTTCCCTATAGCATGGAGAGCATCAGCCCGTATGATTCGCTTCTACTCGATTTCAATATTTTAACCAGAGATCTACATAGTGGCCATCATCGCGGCTTCATCTTCATCTCGTCCAACGATACGTCTGCCACTTCTTCAGGAAGAGTATGGTATGACCTCGAACTTATATTACCCGACTACGATGCAGCCGCTCAACGTGTGCACCTGTCGGTTGATAGTATCCCGCTATTTGTCCCGATCATACCAGGGGCTGAAATTTTAAATTGCGGGCAACATAACGGGGCCGACTTTGATGTCGCCTGTACTATACTATGTAACGGTCAGGCGTTGTATGCGGATACGACTCATGTTCCGCTGCTTCTGGTTGACCAGACAAGTGTGGTGGAATTTAAACTGTTTGTAGCTTATCAACAAGAAAACCTGGATTTTGTGATCACCGTTCTTAATTACCCCGGTGATTACAATGCATATAATAATATGTCTCAACGCGCAGTTGATGTAACCAATCTGGTCGATGATTTTTCTAAGGATGTCGGATATTGGTCTTTTGATGGTGGGTGGGCGGTTACCACCACGTTTGTCGGTCATTCAGGTAAGAGTGCGGCCCATAACCATAATGGGGTCACCCCTTATGAGAACAACATGGATGCGGTGATGAGCTTCATACCGGGCTTTCATTTTCAATCAGGAGACAGCGCCACTCTGAAGTACTGGACGAGATATCTGACCGAAAAGGATAAAGACATCTGTTACGTGGAGGCCAGTGGCGACAGCCTGAACTGGATGAAAATTGACTCGTTATCTGGCGCCATGCAAAAATGGGAACATCGTCAAGTCAGTTTAACCGAATTCATTGAAGAGGGACACACCCAGGTATGGGTCCGATTTCATTTTATCTCCGATGAACAGAACACCGATCTCGGTGTGCTGATTGATGACGTCAAGATATATCAAGGAGAGCCACTACCGACACGAGTACAAAATATAGTTCAACATATCTCTACAGATTACAATTTACGACAAAATTATCCGAATCCATTCAATCCCAGCACCACCATCGAATTTTCACTGCCAGAAGAATCATTTGTCACATTGAAGATCTACAATCTGTTAGGCGAAGAAGTAGCCTTATTGATTTCGGAGAAGCGAACCGCCGGAATGCATCGAATCGTATGGGATGCTAAAGGATTCGCAAGTGGGATTTATGTGTATCGGTTGGAAGCAGGAGGAAATGTATATATCAGAAAACTCGTTTTGATGCGATAGAGCAATTAATAAATTAATTTGTTATTCGTTCTATATCGACTCATTAGTGTTGCCGGGGCTATATCAACAGTCTCAATGCAAGATAGTTAGTATAATTTGTAGTAACGAAATCTTTACCCGTTTAATATGTTGTATTTGACGAATAAATTCGTCACTACGAGTTAACTTGTGATAAAGTCCCCTCGATCAATAGGAGGAATAATCCATTCCTAGATAATTTTAATGTACCAGACAAGTATTTTTTCAATAATAATCAACAGAACTAACTAATAATTTAAGTTTTATGTGCAATTTTATAAGGAGCCATATATGAAACAGGGGAAATTAATTCTTACAATTATTCTTATAAATTGTCTATTGTCGTTGATATTTACATCCTTATTGCACAGCGCCGGGACATTCGACTTTAATAATGGAACGACCCAGGGCTGGACATTGGATCAGATGTATGTTACAGCAACGCAGACGAAATTTACACCAGTCATCGGTTATACACTCGTCAATAGCGACAATCAACTGGTGGCATTGACCGGCTCGTTGCTCATCGGGAGGTCGGATCAAAATGACATCTATCTTGAATCACCGGATCTGTCATCCAATTCGAATTGGCAGGGAATAGGTGGTTACAGCATCGATGTCAAACGATTGCTGTATACACCGTGCTGGGGGGATTTTCCAAATGTCTTTTTTGTTCAATTTCAGCTTAAAGTAATCGATATGGCTGACGGCAATAAGGAAAAGTTGTTCGCCGAACACGATGGTACTAATTTCATATTTCACGACATAAAAAATTTCAACCAATTATACCATTTCACCTGGAAACCGTCGTGGTTAACAGATCCCAGATACAAAGTTAAAAAAATCCGGGTTCGAATAACGGGTCCCGGGGATCAGATGCCAGAATGCTGGCTCCGGGGCAGTTGGAATATCGATAACGTCATTGCCGAAGCGGGTACAGGATCATATAATACCAATCCCGGATCTAACGTTCAGGTCAACCTTGGCGGTGGAGTAAACGTGACATTTAATAACGTAAGCGGTGCCGGCAATACTTCCTTGACGACATCGAGCAGTGGAACACCTCCTCCGGGAGGTTTGGCCGTTCTTCCGGTGAGTTCACCCTTGTATTATTCGATTACGACTACTGCTACGTTCACTGGCAACATCACCATCTGCATCCAATACAGCGACGCAGGTTTGACGAGTCAGCAGGAGGCCGCGTTAGCACTCTATGTCTATGAACAACCCCCGGGACAATGGACCAATATCACGACTTCGATAAATACCAACACCAATGTCATCTGCGGTCAGGTTGCACATCTCTCAGAATTCGCTATCATGTATGCACCGGGAGGAACATCCGAACAATGGGTGCTCACCAATCAACCTACCAGCGGGACGATCACTTGTTTTACAGTCACCGGAATAGGTATCTTTGCTGGAACTGAGGCCGGTGGTGTATTCCTCTCCACTGACAATGGTGGCAGCTGGAATCCTGTCAATACGGGCTTGACAAATTTGACAGTCCGTGCGCTTTGTAGCAACGGAGCCTATATCTTTGCAGGCACCTGGGGAGGTGGTGTGTTTCGAACCAACAACAGCACCACTATCAATTGGACGCCTTTCAATACAGGGTTAACACATTCGAACGTTTCATCCCTATATTGCAGCGGATCGAACCTTCTTGCCGGCACCTGGGGAGGTGGTGTACTTCTGTCGACGAATAATGGTTCAAGCTGGACCCCAATTAACAATGGCATCACCCAAACATGCGTCCGATCGCTTTATATCAGCGGAACACATTTCTTCGCAGGTACGATTAACGGGTTGTTTCACTCAACCAACAGCGGAGCAAGCTGGACTGCAATGAACACCGGATTGACAAACACCGCTGCCATATCCCTGGCTGGTATGCCAATCGGCAGCATGGACAAGCTCTTTGCAGGGACTGACGGCGGTGGTGTTTTCCTGGATACTCCGATGACCAATTGGACTGCAATCAACAGCGGATTATCACATCTTCACATCCCATATCTCTGCGTCCACTCATCAAATCTCTTTGCAGCGACCTGGGGAGGAGGTGTGTTCCTGAACCAGGATCCAACTGCCGCCTGGTCAGCGATCAATGACGGGTTGACAAATTTGTACATTCGTACGCTCATTACCAGTGGTTCCTATATTTTTGCGGGAACAGATAATGGCGGTATTTGGCGCAGGATACTTTCGGATCTTATATCCGACATGCCCGATATCTCATGCAATCCGATGTCCTGGAATTATGGCTCAGTCGAGGTAGGCAATAGTTCGGACAAGACATTTATGATCAAAAATGAGGGGGTTGCAGATTTAAATGTCACTGGATCGTCTCTAACGGGTGCGAATGCCATGGAATTTAGCATTCAAACTAACGCCACATTTACCTTAGCGCCGGGAGCTTCATGCGACATGATGATTAAGTTTGCACCGACTGGCGCCGGAAGTAAAAGTGCCACTCTAAGCATCAATAGTAATGATCCGGACGAAAATCCATTATTAATCGCTCTTACAGGTACGGGTTTATCTACACCGACCTGTTCCATCACGGTCATCAGCCCGAATGGCGGTGAATCCGTCGGCTGTAGTAAGACGATCACCTGGACATCATCGAACGCGTCAGGGAATGTCAAGATCGAATATTATTGCAATGATACCTGGCATACCATTGTTAGCAGCACACCCAATGACGGCTCCTACACCTGGACTGTCCCGAACAATACTGTCTGCAGTTCCAAGATCAAAATATCGGATGTGGCTAACAGCGGATGTTGGGATATGAGCGATAATTATTTCAATATCAATTGTACAGCCTCATGTAGCTTCACCATCACCGCCCCCAACGGCGGAGAGAATATCGGTTGCAGCACCACGATCACCTGGACATCGACAGGCGCGAGCGGGAACGTGAAGCTGGAATATTACTGCGGCACCACCTGGAACACCATCATCGCCAGCACTCCCAATGATGGCAGTTACACCTGGACGATTCCGGCCGGAACGGTGTGCAGCTCCAAGATCAAGGTCTCCGATGTGGCGGCATCCGGTTGCTGGGATATGAGCAATAACTATTTCAATATCAACTGTGGCGCTGGTCCTTGCAATCCGCCTTATGTAAAACCTGAGGAACCCTCAATCGGAGCAGGAATGGAATTTCATGTACCAATTCATATAAAAGGAAATACGAGCCCGATCGATGCATTCGGATTCGAATTCAAATACTGCGCCGACAAGTTTCATTTAATAGAAGTCATGAAGGGTCCGTTAACATCTGCATTCAGTTTCTTCCAGTATCAGGAGACGTCACCAGGTAATGTTAACATCGGTGGATTCCATACCACTGCTATTCCTATGAATGCAGACGGCATCATCGCTATCGTAAAACTTTATCTCGATATCTGCCCAACAGGTGAGACATGTGTACTGAACATTACTGGTTTAGTCGATGATTTGGTCGGTATGAATGCTTGCAGTTATACCTTCAATTGTCCACCCCCATGTAAATTAGGCGATGTGAACAACGACGGATCGCTCACACCTGGCGATGCGCTCTGTGCATTCCAGATCTATCTCAACGGTGGCACCCCGCCGGCAGGAACCGCCTGCGATAATGAGTGCGCCTTGTTCGCGGCCGATGTCAATTGTACCCCCGACGGCATCACCCCGGGTGATGCGCTCTATATTTTCCAGGGCTACCTGGGTGGCAAGACGCCGCCGCTGGACTGCAAACCGGCTGCTTTACCCAAAGAGGCTGATTTGTCCGTGAGTATCACCTCGGCCGAAGGACGACACGGAGAAGATGTCCTGTTTTCCATTGAACTGGACCCGACTGAGAGCGTTCAGGCGTTTGGCCTCGATTTGGGATATCCGACAGAGTTATTGACATTTGTGTGTATCAGACCTACCGGCATGACCGATGGTTGGGATATGCTCGATGGAAAGGTCAATGTAGACGGCGTGGTGACCGTGGGTGGTTTTGCCACGGATGGAATCAACGCCAAAACTCATGAGAATCCGAATTCGGTCAAGCTGGTCGATGTAATATTTAAGGTGAACGATAATGCCGAAGGACTCGGTGATCTATGGCTGTTCAACCTGAAGGATGATCTCGCCGGGGCGACAGAACGTTCCGGGCGCTTTAACACGTCGATGGAAGGCGTCCGGCGATTGGGCGGACTCGAGGTACCCACGACGTACTATCTGGAACAGAATTATCCGAATCCGTTCAACATGGATACCGAGATCATGTATCAATTACCCAAAGCAGGGTACGTGACTGTGACGATATACAATTCCGTGGGCCATCAGATCAGATCCTTAGTGAGTGAACACCACGAAGCCGGACGCTACGCTGCGCGTTGGGATGGCACAGATGACCAGGGGAATGAAATCCCATCGGGTGTCTATATTTACCAGATCAAGACCGGAAAGTTCAGCGACAGCAAGAAGATGATTCTGATCAAATAGTTCAATATTGCCGGATAGAAAATAGTATCTCACGGCCTTATGATATCATCAGGCATTTACGAAATAATCGGCAGCATGTGGGAGGAGTCAAAATGTCTTCTCCCACATATTTGAAAAATGGAAACAGGATGAAAGATAAAAATATACTGAATGATCCGAAGAGAGATGTATGACTTCATGAAGATTATCTCGACAATCTTCAAACCAGGATACTATGCGAGCTAAACAATTTGACTAAATATACACTTAAGAGCAGGCCATATGTTGACACTTGACTGATTTCCTTTTTATAAAATTCTCTTTAAAGCAAATATTTCATTTGACAACAGACAGAAACTTCCTTATATTTAATTTACGTATTGTATATTGAATTATTCTGACCGATAAAGATTTCAGGTAATTTTTATCTGATATCATTCTCTTACAATTATTATAGACTTCTAATTCTTCAGAACACTCACTCGAAAATAGTAGTTGCTCTTCCTTCTAAAAATTAATCAATACGAACGAATTATCTGTCTCATAATGTCTGGGTAATCTTTTTTTTTATAAATATATAAACCGTGGTCAATCCCTTTCATTATTTTAACAATCCTTTCTATGAAATTCATTGATTGGAGAAAAATTTAAAACCCAGAACTCTCCGTAGCCACTTTATTAGCATTATTAATTAAGTAACATTAAATGATTTTTAACATTGATAAGGAGGTAACAAAAAATGACTAAAATTCTTACTATTTTATTTGTGGTTCTTTTTATCTTCTTCGTTACAAGCTGTGATGAAGACAAGAAAGTCACGGGACCTGACGACTCGTTCATCGCGACAGAGGAATGGAATTCTATAGCTGATGAAGGCATTGGCAACGGCACCTGGGAATTTTCCATGGAAGAAGATTCATCTGTTATCGTCGATGGCGAATGGATCTATAACTTTGAACTCATCCCTCCAACTTCGTTCGAAATAAAATGTCCCTTTAACAACGGACAGGTTACTATTTCCGGACCGTCTATCTCCTTTATTGCTTCAGGTACTGCAAAATTTGTTGCAGATCCCAAACAAACGTCACCTTTTACTCTGAATATCGAGGGGACGACTAATCAAGGACAGGGGAATGGAAGTTACACTATTTCTTTCACCACTGAGGGATGGCCACCTCAACTCGCGGGTAATTGGACTGCAAGCAGAACGGACGGAAGCGGTATAACAGAGTAATGTACTCTGACAAACATGTGATAATGATAGGATATTTAAGATTTATTTAAAATTACAGCGTATAGTACAATTGAATTATTTTCAAAGTTACTTATTTGCATCGTTAAGAATAAACTCACCATTCGCGTTAAATATTCTGAGCATGACACAATACTTATAATTACGGTATTGACATTGACCAACATATTGTTATCTCAAAAATTCGAACGAATTCTATTCCTGCTGCCACGACACTTAAGTCTTAGCTACGTTACTGAAATTAATATTATTTACATTCCAGATCCAACAATTAAGATCTGCCAATAATTCTTGCTCAAATAACTTTTACTTCTGACATAACTCAGGATAATTTATCAAAATCATAATCTTTTAAATGGCGATGCCTATTATTATCCGTGTGTGCGGCAATTTTAATTACCATAAAATTCTGAGGAGGTAATATGTTCAGAAAAGTACGCATACTATTTATAATGATGATAGCGGTATTGTCAATTAATCGAGAAGCAAAACCTTTCACCAGCCTTTATAACAACGATGTAGGTATCACCTTTCATAGTCCAAATGAAAATGCTATTTTAAATGGTGAATCTTATACGAATATCAGGGTAAATTTAACAAATTGGGGCACAAATACGCAAATTTCCGGAATTCCGGTACAATTAAAGGTAACTGGGCGGGACGGTTAT
The DNA here is from genome assembly GCA_016926625.1 of Candidatus Zhuqueibacterota bacterium. Classification (GTDB taxonomy): domain Bacteria; phylum Zhuqueibacterota; class Zhuqueibacteria; order Thermofontimicrobiales; family Thiofontviventaceae; genus Thiofontadaptatus. The sequence goes on along the minus strand of JAFGOE010000075.1, from coordinate 3,918 downwards.
CTCTATGAAGATACTGAGGTAACGTCGGAATCTATGGCACAATATGTTTCCAAAACCGTTGATTTTGTACCTGATTGGCACGTTCCAAATACAGATTGCACCTATACGATTGAAGCCTGGATAGAACTGGCCGGAGATGAAAATCCGTCAAACGACAGAAAAACCATTCACATCATAGCGAATAAATTATATTCTAATGACGTCGGAATATCTTCAATAACTAGTCCGTCTGAGTTCCCTAATGTCCAGGGAGGACATGAAGAAGACGTGAGAGTCTATTTAAAAAACTATGGCTTAAATACTCAACAGGCAGGGATCCCTGTAAAACTGAAAATCACTGGTCCTGAAAATTATCTTTATGAAGATACTGATATGACGACAGATACGCTGGGCAGAGATCAGACCTTACGGTTTCGTTTTGAACCTGATTGGAAAGTGCCCAATACAGATTTTACGTACACAATTGAAGCATGGACAGAATTAGCAAACGATGAAGATCCATCCAATGACAAGAGCACGGTCCAGGTGACGGTGACTAAGAATCCATGGAATGATGTCGGCATCAATAATATCGATTTCCCTTTAAACGGTTCTCACTTCAAAGGACAAACACTAAAGACTGTTAAGGCTTACCTGATTAATAAGGGTGCAAATGAACAACCAGCCGGGATTCCTGTAAAACTAAAGATCACGGGCCCGGGCAATTATATATATGAAGATACCGAGATCTCTGAATATACATTAGGCATCAATGATTTAGATTATATCATATATGATCCCGGCTGGGAGGTACCGAACACAAATTTTTCATATACTATCGAAATTAAGTCTGAATTAACGGGGGATGAAGATGCATCAAACGATAGTAAAACAGTAGAGGTCTCGGCTATAAAAATCGATTCATTGAAATTACAGCTCCTGGGTCGAGCATCAATTTCAGGGGATTGCAGAGGAATTGCCATATCCGGTACTCATGCTTTTGTAACCGACGGCGGTGGTGTGTATTCAGCCGACATCTCGGATCCCTTTCATCCCGCAATTCAAAGTAAAGTCAATATCGGTAATACAAATCCATTTACCTATTCCTATGCGAGTGATATCCAAATCTCAGGCAATTATGCTTATATAACTGAGGAATGGTGGTCATTGCTGTTAGGTGGTCAGGGTTGTATGCGGGTCATTGATATTTCTGATCCGACAAAATTAAATGAGATCGCCAGGAGTTCTGAATTAGTCGATTATGCAAACGCCATCCATGTATCGGGGGATTGGGCTTATATTGCCCTCGATGACGGAGGTTTTTGTATCCTCTCGATCTCTGATCCGACACAGCCTGGTCTAACCTCTAAAAGAGTAGACGTCTCCGATGCGGTCTGGCATATTTTTGTCCAGGGAAATAATCTCTATGTCGTTTCTGATTATCACCTCAGAATTTATGATATTTCTGGTGCACCCGATGCCTCATTGCTCGGTACATATGACGAGATCAAAAACGGTAGCGGTGTATGCGTCTCAGGTCGTTATGCTTATGTGGCGGATTCTGAATTTGGGGTGCACATTATCGACGTGAACGATCCTGCAAATCCGACATTGATCAGCACCATAGATACCCCGGGATATGCCAGGCGAGTTCAAATTGCTGGTAATCTTGCCTACGTGGCCGATGGCGTTGCAGGATTGCGAGTTATAGACGTTTCAAATCCAAATAATCCATCTGAAATTGGATATTATTGCTTCCAGGACCTCAATCCTACTGGTCAAGATGGCGGTTTCCTCGATATCGAAGTCATCGATGATTATGTCTATGCTTCCGCAAATATTGGATATGGACTCCATGTCTTTCATTATGGAGAACCCATCGCCATTGAAGATAAAGAGGGAGGATTAATTCCAACCGAGTTTCATTTATCTCAAAATTATCCGAATCCCTTCAATCTTAAGACGTGTATCGAATATACTATCCCCAGGAATTGCCGTGTGACTATTACGGTATTTAATTTACTGGGTCAAAAAATTGAGACTCTAGTCGATCGGCAGCACCAATCCGGAGAATATAAAATCGATTGGAATGCTCAAGGATTAGGCTCGGGATTGTATTTCTATCAGCTAGAAGCCGAAGGAATTTATCATATAAGGAAACTGTTAATTTTGAAGTAATAATAAAATATCAGGAAACAGCAATAATTATTAAAAATATTACTCCAGCGGAATGAAGCGGAGTCTGGATAAATTGCATGTGGGAGAAGTCATATTCTTCTCCCACATTGTATTAAAACAACCAATAAATCATAAGAATTTAGAAAAAGCATTCTATTCCGGTTCAGGGAGCAATGGTAGATTCTCCGCTGGAACCGCTTGTTAGTTGACCTTTATGTTACCGCCATGTTAAATAGCTATCGACGTCGTCTGTGTTAGAATCAGGCGAGGTCGAAACGGTCAAGGTTCATTATCTTGTTCCACACCGCTACAAAGTCGTGCAGGAACTTTTCCTGTGAATCCTCACATGCGTAGACTTCAGCCAATGCCCTGAGCTGAGAGTTCGAACCGAAGATAAGATCGACACGGGTGCCGGTCCACTTGAGTTCACCAGTCGCACGATCACGCCCTTCGAACACGCATTCGTCTTTTGAGCCTGGCTTCCATACCGTACGCATATCAAGCAAATTCACGAAGAAGTCATTGGTCAGAGTATCCGGCCTTTTGGTAAAGACACCGTGCTGCGACTGTCCGTAGTTGGTATTTAAAACACGCATACCGCCTATAAGGACCGTCATTTCAGGGGCAGTCAGCGTCAATAGTTGTGCCCGATCGACCAGCAGTTCTTCTTCCGATACGGTGAATTTTCTTTTCAGATAGTTCCGGAATCCGTCTGCAGCGGGTTCGAGTACAACAAATGAATCTGCATCGGTTTGCTCCTGCGACGCATCCGTGCGTCCGGGTGTAAAGGGAACGTTTACATCGTGACCCGCGTTCTTCGCCGCTTGCTCGACTCCGGCGCATCCTCCCAGGACAATCAGGTCGGCGAGTGACACTTTTTTACCATCGGACTGTACTCTGTTGAACTCTGTTTGGATCTTCTCCAGGGTCTGCAGCACCGTCTTCAGTTTGGCAGGTTGGTTGACCTCCCAATCTTTTTGCGGTGCAAGACGGATGCGCGCTCCGTTCGCTCCACCACGCTTATCGGAGCCACGGAATGTAGAGGCTGACGCCCAGGCGGTCGAGACCAACTGGGACACCGACAATCCCGAGGCAAGGATCTTTTTCTTGAGGTTTACTATATCCTTCGCATCGATCAGCTTATGATCGACCGCGGGAACCGGGTCTTGCCAGATCAGTTCTTCTGCCGGGACTTCCGGACCGAGATAGCGCGAGCGAGGGCCCATATCGCGATGGGTCAGTTTGAACCATGCCCGGGCAAAGGCGTCTGCAAATTCCTCGGGATTCTGCAGGTAGCGCCTCGCGATCGGCGCATAAATCGGGTCATAGCGAAGGGAAAGGTCTGCTGTCGTCATCATCGGCCGGTGCTTTTTGGACGGGTCGTGCGCATCGACCACCATATCTTCTTCGGCCACGTCTTTTGCCAGCCACTGATGTGCCCCAGCCGGGCTCTTCACCAACTCCCACTCGTATTTGAACAGCACCTTCAGATAGCCCATGTCCCATTTCGTGGGTTTCGGCTTCCAGGCGCCCTCGATGCCGCTGCTGATCGTATCGCCACCTTTGCCGCTGCCGAAATTGCTCTTCCAACCCAAACCCTGTTCCTCGATTCCGGCGGCCTCAGGCTCCGGACCCACATGGGATGCAGGGCCGGCCCCATGGCATTTGCCAAAGGTGTGACCACCGGCGACGAGCGCGACAGTCTCCTCATCGTTCATGGCCATGCGCGCAAAGGTCTCCCGAACATCACGACCGGAGGCG
>JAFGOE010000074.1 GCA_016926625.1 Candidatus Zhuqueibacterota bacterium | reverse complement strand
CGGCTCAAAACAGCTGATCCTGCACCCGATCAAATAGATCATAATATTTTATCGTGGCAGATCGATTCGTTAGGAGTGGATGAGCAGCGGACAATACAGCTCATTGCGACGGTTGCAGATACTTTGCCGAAAGCTTATGTGAGTCTCATCAATATCGGAGTCGTCATCTCGCGTTACGACACCAGTGATACCGGAAACGGTGACGACCATGAGGTGATCGCTATTGATCCGCGATATTTTGACGTAAAATATGATCTGAATTTAATGAAAATTTCCGATACGGACACGTCCACCATCGGAAAGAAATTTTACTATACATTAACAGTGGAGAATTTGGGACCGAACACGGCGTATCATGTCGTTCTCATCGATACATTACCGGATATACTTGAGGCATCCGATTTTACCATTGAGCCGGATACAGTTATCTCTAATATCCTGATCTGGAATTTCATAACGATTAAGGTGGGACAGCGAATCGAGATTAGTTTCTCAGCCACTGTTGTGGGTGAACTGCCGGAGACCCCATATCGTCTGAAAAATACGGGTCATGTAATCGCACCGCAGGATACGAACCTGATAAGTAATGACGATGATGCGATCACGATAGTCATCGATGATCCCAAAGACCGCAAGAACTATGATCTGGTTTTAACGAAAAGTGCTGACCGGGACACCGTGCAAGCCGGAGAAACATTGATCTACAGCATCACGGTCAGAAATAATGGTCCGGCCAACGCGTTCGACGTCACCATTGTGGATTCCTTACCTCCTTATGTGACGGCATCGGATTTCAGTATTCCGCCAACGAATATTGAAGAACATGTCGTTACATGGAAAATACCCGTGATCATGGAGGACCAGGACATTATAATCAGCTTCACGGCGACGTTGAGTGACAGTCTGCCGCTCGGTGCGCTGAGCATTTTAAATGTTGCTGCAATCATAGCACCGAACGACACGACGACATCGGGCGATTCTCCTGAAGCAGAGCTCATCGCCATTGATCCGAGATTTAATCAAAAACTGACTGATGCAAGCTTAACGATGACAGTGAGTCAGGACACCGTAATGATGGGGGAGGATGTGACGATCGGGATCACGGTGATAAATTTAGGTCCGGATATGGCATCGCACGTCACAGTGACGGATACGTTGCATGAATTAATGGAGGCCTCGAATTTTAATATCGATCCCATCGCGTTGCATTCGAACATCTACCAGTGGACTTTCACGAATGTGGATGTGGGTGAACAGATTGTGATCGATTACCATGTGAGAACGGATGAAGCGAATTTAACCGGAGAATCGATAACCTTAATGACCCGTGCTCGAGTAGAGACGGAGAATGACGGGAATTTATCGAACAACGAGGACGCTGTTGATGTGACATTTGTAAATCAGACGGAGAATTGTGATTTATACTATTTTGATGTAAACGTATTCGAACCAGAGACAGGCATTCCGTTAGGAATTCATTTCAGTTTAAACTCGAGTCGAGCGGCAAAGCTGGATCTTTACGATGTGACAGGGTATCACATCGGCACACTCGTGGACGATGGATTTAACATCGGAGGCAACGTGTATTGCTGGGATGGTAATTTACGTGATGGAAAACGTGTCGGAAGCGGTGTTTACATCATTGCCTTGCGAACAGGTAAATTAATATGTTGGAAAAAGGTGATAATCATACGATGATGATAAATCGATTTAAAATAGCATATAAGTTTGTAGCGGTCATTTTAATATGTCATGCGACGCTTGCGGGTGACGCCTGGAGCCAGGTAAGAGCGGGTTCGGCGTTTCTGAAGTTATTACCGGCTACGAGAACACAGGGTATGGCGACAGGTCTGGCCGGCGGTATCGATGAAATGCAGACGTTCTATGCCAATCCGGGTGCTACTGGTTTCATTCGTGAATGGCAGTGGTCTGCGAATTACACAAAGTGGATCGCCGATGTTTACAATGTCTCTTTAAACTACGGAATGCATTTTAATACATTCTGGAGTGACGCGACCAGGGTGGCGTTCGGCATCAATTATCAGGGAGTAAAAGAGTTTGATAGCACTCTCGGTAACCAGAGTGCCGTATCGGCCAATGACGTTCTGGCTGCTGTGAGCATTGGAAATCCGCTTACCTTTATTTCGGATCAGGTGGCGCTTGGTGCCAGTGTAAAATATTTGAGAAGTGAACTGGTCAATTTCAATTCAAATACGGTACTCGCGGATGTCGGTGTGCTGTATAAATCCCGGCGCTTCAGGTTTATCGAGAATGTGCTCGATTACGGTTATGTTTCGGCGGGGATATCGCTGACTCAAATCGGGAATCCCATGACATTCAAGTCTGTGGCCACGCCGATGCCTACGACTCTTCGAGGGGGAGTATCGCTCGACCTGGGAACACATAACGGAGTCCAATGTAAATTTGCGGTGGATTACCTGAAGGTTAAAGACGAGATCGGACGAATCAGTCTCGGCTCTGAACTCTCCTGGGGCTATCTGTTTTCGGTTCGTGGGGGGTATAATTTCAATGAAAATCTGATGAGCAAGGTATCGTTAGGCTTAAGCGTTCGTCTGGACGATGTATTATCCCCGGGCCGCGTATTCGGTCGCAACAAGGCGATGAGGTTAGATTTCGCGGCGTTAGAGAACAATGAATTGTTTGATCATGCCTATCGCGGCAGTATGAATCACTATCCAATCGGACCTGAGGCTTTCGAGTTTATATATCCTGATTACGGTGACACGCTTGGTTTCGACGATCGTCGCCTCAGCTGGTCACCCTCGCGTGATCCTGATCTCTATGATGATGTGGGGTACCTGTTGCTGGTCGAAAAAGCGGATGGAGTGCCTGAAACTGATTCAAAATTACGTACACTATTAGATCGATTCGACGACGGTGATAAGACAATGGCCCGGTTAAAGGAAGAGTACTCGCACGACCTGGCCTTTGTCAATGAGTACTCGTTCATGCCCAAAGATTCTAAAACATTATTAGAGCAAACGGTGACCATGCTTTCGAGCGGGGATTATTATTGGACTGTTCTGGCTCATGATAAAGATTTTCATTACCGTCCGATCGATGAGAAGATAAACAAATTTCACATCGTATTTCCCGATGTCGTCGTGGACAGGATCGAATTCGAACCGAGTTTATGGATCACGGAGAGCGATACGCAGGGGGTGATCACCGTTGCCATCTCTAACATCGGTAAATTGAATGCACCGCATGTTAAAGTGACCGTGGTCGACTCGCTGAACGCGATGGAGCCGATTCATCAGGAAATGCTGCATGATCTTTACCCAAATACGACACAATATTTCGCGTTCACCTGGCTGGCTGACAGTCAGGGTCTGCATCATTTGCACGCGAAGGCCGAAATTATCGATGATCGATATGATTTTACATCAGAAGAGATACTCGACAATAACAGCAGGATAGAGGCATTCTACACCATCCCCAGAGGTGTATATGCGATCGGAGATACCGTGAATGCATTCATGAAGCCGTGCAGAAACCAGGATATTCCGATCAATACGAAGGTATTCTTTGATCCGATGAGTGTCGTTATGGATAGCGGTTATTACGATCGATCGCATTGGTTCTACGCTCCGCTCCAAATTATGGCTGATCAAGTTAAGGATAAGGGTAATGTGGTGTTGAGTTTGAAGGGGTATGCGGATGCGGTCAACGAGGAGACGGTTGAAATTGCCAGAGAACGTGTGTTAGCGGTGAGGAACGAATTGATCGCCCTGGGGGTAAGGCCGGAGCAGTTACCTGAGCAGTTGATGTCATGGGAAGAATCGCCGACGCGGCGTGTATCGTTAAATCAGGACGTGCTTGAAGAACGTCGTTTCGTCCGCATCACCGCCTTAGACAATGAAACCGGTAGGGAGTTGAACAGAGAATTATTCCGTCCCATCGTGTTTAAGTCGGTTGCGGCGCCATTGATCCCGCTTCCGATCGAGTTTACCTCGACCATCCGAGGTGTGATCCCTGTCAGTATCGGGCATGTGCATTATGAATCCGACACATTGCGGGCTTCGCACCAGTTCGAATACGCGCTGAACGATACGGACAAGGTAGCGTGGAATCATCGTAAAAACGGTGGCGAGCAGTGGCTTGGGCGATTGGTTGATTATCAGGTCTTTATGACGGATACACTGGGTCGTGAATTCAAAACGAGGCCGCGAAAGGTGAAGATGGGTACGATCAGAGTCAATCTCCCGTCGACCGTGGGATTGGCCGAGTTTAATAATCCGATTCCTTATCCGGTTATCCCATGGGGCTCACTGTTTGAGCAATTGAAGTTGTTGTTAAGCCATAGCAAGAATTTAAGGATTAGGTTTATCGGTCACGCCTGTGGAATTCCGCCGAGTCAGGTAAACCGTCTCTATTCTCGGAAGCGTGCAGAGACGTTCAAGGAGATCTTTTTGGAGGAGTTGGACAAAAGGATCGTTAAGGATCCGGAGCTGGAACAGATTTTAGCAAAGCAGGTCGATCACCGGGGGACCATCGGTCGAAGTGCGGAAAAACCGTTTGAGATCATGATCGATCAGGATACCTTTTACAACGATACCATGAATTTTAATACGCAGAAATATTTTAACACAAGAAAAGTTAGCCTGGTGAACGAAAAGTCAGGTAATCTGCAGCCGTTCAATTTCGAGAAGAATAATGGCAACCTGCATCTGATCGGCGACAATGACTCACCGAACGGCAGGCAATTGAACAGACGAATCGAAATACAGGTTTATTCAATTGACTAAAAAATAAGGGGATATGAGATTATCCGGACACGATGTGTTGGTGGTGAAATCTTGTGCATGATGGCCTGATACGATTGAATTTTCAGATAGGCATTGTCAGAGGAAAAGAAAGGATGACGGATGCGATGGATTTATGATGCGTTATGCACCCGAGGATTCTGAATTGCTCTCACGGAGAACAGCACGGGTTTCCCAAAGGGGAGGGTAATTCAGAATTCAAAGTGAACCATCTCGTTCCAGATCGATGGAGCGAGATGGTTTTATTTTGGATGTCGTTTCGAGGAACAGGAAACGAGGTATAGAATACAAGTATAGATCGAGAAGCACAGACCACGAAGCTCACGAAGAAAAGCAAAGATCACGAAGCACACGAAGAAAAGCACAGACCACGAAGCTCACGAAGACGACACGAAGACCACGAAGAAAAGCAAAAACTACGAAGAAAAGCTAAAAGCCTTTACCACAGAGGGCACAGAGAACACAGAGCCCAACCCCCAAACTTTATAGAAAAATAATAGAAAAAAATTTATATTATCTTATTTAAGAATTGTAACTTAATCATTAATTATTATAAACAATAATAATAAAATTACTTTTCGAAAAAGGGTTGGGAAGAGGGGCTCTGTGTTCTCTGTGCTCTCTGTGGTAGAAGCTTTTCTTTGTGTTAAACGCTTTTGCTTTTCTTCGTGGTCTTCGTGTCGTCCTTCGTGAGCTTCGTGGTCTGTGCTTTGTGATCTATTTTTCTCTCTTTACCCTGTGCCCTCTGTGGTAAAGGCTTTTAGCTTTTCTTCGTGCTCTTCGTGTCGTCCTTCGTGAGCTTCGTGGTCTGAGCTTCGTGATCTATGCTTTTCTCTGTAGCCTCGATGGTTAAGGCTTTAACATGAAATTATTACAAAATATTCACACCTTTCCTCCGTTTGCCTCTCCGCAAATAGCTTTCGTATGGGGTATAATACAATGATTTATCTTCCTGGCCACAACGTCACACCAACATTTTAAACAAAGGAGTTTACTCATATGAATGTCCCATTTGTGGATTTGAAGGCGCAATACGAAACGATTAAGGATGAGGTGCATATTGCTTTAGATCATGTTGTGAAGAACACGGCTTTTATTCTGGGGACTGAGGTAGCCAAGTTCGAAGAGGAATTTGCCGATTATTGTCAGGCAAAATACGCGGTCGCCGTGAATTCAGGGACATCGGCTCTTCATTTAGCCTTAATAGCGGCAGGTGTCGGCGCAGGTGATGAAGTCATCACAGTTCCGAACACCTTTATCGCCACGATCGAGGCTATTTTATATACCAACGCCAAACCCGTACTGGTGGATATCGATCCGGACACGTACCTGATGGATCCCGGGCGTCTCGAAGCGGCCATCACCGAACGGACTAAAGCGATCATACCGGTTCATCTGTACGGCCAGCCAGTAAATATGGACCCAATACAAGAAATCGCTAACAGGCACAACCTGGTCGTCATCGAAGATGCCTGCCAGGCACATGGAGCCGAATATAAGAACAAGCGCACCGGCGGACTCGGTAAAATGGGTTGTTTTAGTTTCTATCCTGGGAAGAATCTTGGTGCCTATGGTGAAGGAGGCATGGTCGTTACCGACGATGAGGCGTTGTATCGTGAAATGAGAATTTTGAGAGATCATGGATCAGAAAATAAATATTGCCACAAGCGGGTGGGATATAACTATCGTCTAACCGGTTTTCAAGGTGCTATACTGAGAGTGAAACTGAAATATCTGGATCAATGGAACGAGAGACGGAGACAGAATGCGAGGGCCTACAACGAGTTATTATCTGAACTGAATATGATTACACCTGTGGAAGCTGATGATGTGAAACACGTATATCATCTGTATGTGATTCGCACCGAAAATCGGGATAAACTGCAGAAATATCTCAACGAGAGAGGTATTGCGAGTGGTTTACATTATCCCATTCCCGTACATCTCCAGGAAGGTTATCGCTTCCTGGGTTACGGTGAGGGAGATTTCCCTATCACCGAATCCTATTCCAGCCAAATCCTGTCATTGCCGATGTTTGCGGAACTCAGTAAGAACCAGATCGAGGACGTCGTGAATGCGATTAAGGAATGGAGCCGGAACGGTCACCAGGATTAAGCTGGGTTATCAGACGAATTCCTTGCTAGCATGCATGGTGTGGAATTCGATTTTTCTTTCACAAAAGAGGCTCTTTGATCACTACCCTGGTTTAAAGAGCTTCTTTATTTTTGGGGGTAAGGCTCACCACGAGATATGGTCTGCAGGTGAACCATCGTGATGAGTCAGCAGAGTCATCCGCTGTTCAACCCTTTGGCATCACTCTCTCTTCTGATGTGAAACAGCTCCAGTTCGAATGCATTTCTCAATTTTTCCCTCATCGGGAACAGAATAACATCCTTTTCGATCTGTTTGGTGATGCGTCGTTCTAAGATTTTGTTGAGTGCATGAGCGGTTTCACTGTACATACGGCAGTAGATGACCGCATGGGTAAACTGCTCAGGTCCTTCGAGTTTCAGGGAAATGGCCGTGTTCAAATTCGATATGTCGTTATCCTGACACGTAAAAATGATGATTCGTTTTTTCGTTTGATTGATTTTTTTTGCCAGATTATTCCATATTTCCGGGTTTGTCATATCTCCGATGATCGGATCATTCACTTTACAATCGGCCACAAATTTTTCTCTGGACCATTTGTACTTATGTCGTTTTAACAGGTTGTTCTGGTTGAGGGTAACGATGTAAATGGAATCTTGTTTGCCGCGATGGCAATCGTTCATGATATGGGTGAATATCATCTCTCCGAACCGGCCAAACCCCATGATGATGAAGATATTGCCGTTCTCACTTAAAACGCTGCTTTTTTGGATCATTTCTTCGTAGAGAAATTTCGTCACGGCCCGATAACCGTTGAATAGCTTGACGTTCCTGTATTTACGTTCTTCGGAGAGCGTCTCCATCATATTTTTCTGTAAATCAATATCACCGACGTGACAAAACAGGTTTAAGTTTTTGTTCCTGTCGGCCATCTCCTGGATCTCGAACATCGCGTTGATATTGTTCATATCATGGTTTGTGGTAATGTAAACGCTCTTCGCCTTATCGACCCGCGCGTTTTTTAGTACAATTTGTTTGGTGAAATCGCTCCTCAGCCACCACGTCCTTCGATCGTGAGTCAACAGTTCGGTGTAAGGGTTCGACTGGTCGTTTTCGATGACGATAATTTTCTGAGTCCTTGCCCATTGATGCCTGAGAAGCTGATAGATCAATTTGCCGTTGCGACCGAATCCACAGATCACGATATGACCGCTCCATTTCATCTTGAGTCGGTTCAAAATCCGGTCCTGAACGATCTGATAAACAAAACTCACCGTCAGCAATGGTGCCACAAAATAGCACATCCACAACAGCAGATGGATCATCTTCGTGGCGCCGTAGGGGTGACCGATATCGATACCTCCGAACACGAACAGACTCACCGAATAATACAATGCCTCGACGTACATAGCCGGCACACCCGATTTCAGATTATCGGTGAACAGAAAACAGGCATAGGAGGTCACTATCACGGTGATGAAAAGGGTTATCCGCCAGTAACGATTGATTAGATTTATCATATGACGACTTTAAATTAGGTGTTCGATGACCATTTACTTTAAATATAACAATATTGTAACATTTTCGCAAGTAAATTTATGATACAAATCATGGTTACTAAAATAATTTTTCGAAGCAGGAATTTCTTGTGGGAAAAATAGACTGGAGTTGTGAGTAATACAGTCGCAATAAAAAAATACCACCTCGTCCACATTGAGCCGAGGTGGTATCGTTTTCTAATTCTTAAGGCGTATGAAAAAAATTTTCGAAACGTGACATCTTACGTATAACGGACGAATAAGCGTAGCGACCGTTGTGGTTAAAATAAATAGACTAATGATATCTTATTGGTCATCCCATTCGATGTGCCGCTGATAAAATTGGGTCCATCGAACAGAAGGCCTTCATTGAAAGATGCATCGAGGATGAAGCTGTTGAAACGGACGCCGAAACCGAATGAAAAATGGAATTCAGAATCCTGGATAGATACTTCTGTCTTGTCACCCTCATCGGGCTCGTTGATTAATTTATTCGTATAGTATGATTGTTTAGCTCCCAATCGGCCGGTCAACCATTTTGAAATTCTGGACTCGACGCCGAGATAGATCGCGGGCAACGTATTCGTCTGCGATGTCGATTTATTTTTGTTCTGATCTTCTTCAGTCTCTTTGCTCATTCCGAAGGCTTCAATTCCCAGAACAGCAAGGTTGTTTTTTGTAATATGATAATTAAAGCTGAGGCCTAACAGCAAGTCCATATTCGAATGCTTGGTCTCGCTTGAACTGGAGTTATAATTATATTCACTCGTTGCGGAACCGGTGTAAAATGAACCGACAGGCACGATTTCCAGTATATCCGTCTGCTGCATGAAGTAACGTCCAATCAAGCCGAATCCGTTACCAGAGACGGATAATTCCGATTCTCCCATTTCCGTGTTGATCCGTGGCAAATCGACCATGATACCCAAATCGAACAGCTCGGATGATATACCTCCCTGGATACCAAAGTAATTTGCGGTCTCACTATTTTTTTCACTTCCGGTGTCATCCTTCCATCCGTCATGTGCGAACGAGAAACCCACACCAAAGTTTAAATCGCCCGATTTGGTCGCATAGAACAACGACGCGGTTTGTTCGAGTTCTAAATGATTGGTGATCTCCGATACCGGCAGCGGAATTGGGATCGGTCGGTTTAAATAGACGCCAATTACGGCTCCCTGATCGGTTACCGGCAGATGCCCACCGATGGTGTATGATTCATCGCTGTTCTTAATTCTTAACTCGGCGATCACCTGATCGGAATAATTCACCAGAGTCGCCGGAAAATATAACACATTCGAGTTATCACGGATAAATAATCCCACGCCACCCATGGAACTCACTCTCGTCTCTGTCGCGTAGGCAGGTATCGAGAACAAGCCTGTCACAAAGATAGCGAGTAGTAAACATACGCTCAGCATAGTTTTCTGTCTCATCATGAATCCTCCTTATTAGGTTGTCAAATAATAATATAATCTCGAAACAGATTGATTATTACAGTTAACCGAAGTCAATATAATAAATTTATCTTTTAAATTCAAGGAATTTATGAAATTATAATTATCGGAAGTAATCGTATTCATTTTCTTGCTATTTTATAATTATTTTATTAAATTCAAAAGGAAGTCGTCTGAGGTGCTGCTTATGAAAATTGCGACTCGATCCGGTGGACAGCCATTCATCGCTCAATTCCGGATTCGAGTTCGATTCATGATGATTGGAATGGGAGCGATGCAAAAAGATTTGAAAATAGGCTTAGATTTTATTTGTAATATTATCAATAGGTTAAAGATATTATTCGGGAACTAAATATCTATGGTGGAAAGTTGAGATGGACCAACGTGATGAATGGAAGATCGTGATCACTGATTATATAGAAGATGATCTGAATTGGGAGCGCGATCTGTTTGCCAAAATGAAAAATATCATGTTTGAGGCGCATCAGTTGAAGCATAGGCCCTTGTCGCAAATAATCGCTGCCACGAAAGATGCTGATATTCTTGTGGTGAATATGGTCAAATTAAATCGGGAGATCATCCGATCGCTCAATCAATGCAAGCTGGTGATACGACATGGTGTGGGGTACGATAATGTCGATGTGGATGCTTTGTCAGATCGGGGGATCATGTTCATCAACATTCCGGATTATTGCATTCACGAAGTAGCCGAACAGACCATCATGCTGATCATGTGCTGTGTTCGCAAGTTCGCTCAACAGAAACAAGCCATGTCCGTATCGATGGAGAAAGGCGACTGGGATTGTGAGGTCGCTCAGCCCATTTATCGGCTCTATCAGAAGACATTGGGGATTATCGGTTGTGGGCGGATAGGAAGTGCTGTATTGCAGATGATGTGCGGTTTCCAGATGAGATGTCTCGTGTGCGATCCATATCTTACTCCCGAGCGCAAACATGAATTAGGCATCGAGACGGTACCGTTAGAGACTGTGCTGAGAGAATCGGATGTGATCACGTTGCACACACCATTAAATAACGAAACGAGGCATATGATAAGTCACCACCAGTTAAATATGATGAAACAGCACGCGTGTATCATCAATACGGCCAGGGGCGGTGTTATCGATGAGAACGCCTTGATCGAAGCGTGTGAGAGCGGGAGGATAGCTGCCGCGGGCATCGATGTGTTTGAGTTCAGGGAACCACCGTCTGCTTCAGCGAAACTCTTAAAAATCGAGCGATTGTACACAACACCACACCTGGGCTGGTATTCTGTTGAGTCCGAACGAGCGATGCGGGAACGAGTGGTGGAACAGATATTGAATTTTATTCATGGGAAGATACCCGATAACGTAATCAATCCGCAGGTATTATCATCCAGGCATAATGCTGAACAGTTTAACGAAAGAGGTTTGAAATGAACAAATCAGAACAGGTGTTCCGTATCTTAAAAGAGAATCGACTGATTGCACTATTGGCACCGAAACGTATCGAACAATGTGTCAAGGCGTACGAAATATTAAATCCCCTGGGTATTATTTTGGAAGTTGCACTTCGGACGGAAGTTGCCATGCACAGCATTGAGCATTTGATGACAGCGCATCCGGAAGCGTTAATACTGGCAGGGACGGTGATGACGAAGAGGCAGTGTGAAACGGCGCTGCGTTGTGGCGTAGCGGGCGTTGTTTCTGCCGACTACATTCCTGATGTAGTGGAGATGTGCGCTAAGAACGATGTGATGTGCATTCCGGGGGGATTGAGCGATGTCGGCAAGCAGCTGGTTCAGAAGGCCGATATCTATGGTTGCGAACTGGAGGAATTGCGCAGCAATTATCTGTATCAATGGACATATAAGCTGTTTCCGGCGGTTACTGCGACAGGTTCTAATGTCGGATTGTCCGCTGCATGGAGAGGGCCATTCAAAGACCTAACAGTTCTCTATACGGGTGGCGTTTCCTTACAGAATCTCAACGATGTGGTTCAGTCGGATCCGCAAGGCATTTATTGTGGTTCTGCGCTTACAAAGATGATCGAAGACCCGGATTCAATGCGCAGGGAGGCTGAGAGGTGGTTAGGGGTGCTGAAGGGCGTCGAATAACTATTTAGTGCTGATATCAAGATATTTCTGTGCTTCTTGATTTAAAGCCCTGAACGGATCTAAGTTGAATTTCCAAACACCATCTGTCGGATCATCGATATCACTGATAAAAAAGATGATGGTAGTCACGATAAAAAAAGTAAATCCACTCAGTATATACGTCAAGCTCTTATTATCCACTGCTAGACCGAGGTAACTCAGACACCATGCGATGGATGCAAGAATTACCAGAAACCATAAAACTCCTGGTATTCTTTCTTTTGCATGTGCTGTCCAATCTCCTCGAAAATCGAGTGCATCGTTGATATGATGCATTATTTCGTTAGCTATGGCAGGAGGGATCTCTTTATTTCCTATTATCTTACCGACCTCTTTATGAATAAGATCCAATTTATTTTGTAATTCGATGTCATATACTAAATCACAGTTTTTATCAAGTATCAAATTGCTATATTCGTATAAATGACAGATTGATACTGTGTTTTGATAACCATATATAATTAATCAACTTAAATCTAATTTTACAGAACAATAGGTTTAATATACAAAGTTATTCTGTAAATGTCAATAAAAAAATATAGTTAGTCAATATTATTGAACGACCACATTGTAATCCGTCATGGTTATCACATCTAGTAATACGGGCAAACAATTAATGTTACGTAATTTGATAAAAATATTTTTCGACATTAATAATTGCCGCTTATACGAGATAAAGCAGATGCTTCATTGAACCAGCTTATTTTTTTACTTTAAATAGATAGGCTAACAATAATTTAAGCAGTGTAGGATACTTTGGAAAGCTATATTTCTTCACCGACCGCAAGGACAGCGATTTCCCGGAAATGATAGCGTTAGCAGCCAGGATACCGCTTCTAATGGCGGGACCGATACCCTCTCCCATATCTTTTGTCGCTAATCCGGCAGAATCACCGATGAGGAATAGTCTATCATTTTGAACTATATCCGTAGGATGTTGAATATAATAATTGTATCCTCGTTCGTGGAAATGATGGTCGGTAACTAACGAGAGCCGTTTTAATTCATCGATAAAGAGTCGCCATTGCTTTACGATCGTATCGTTGTTTGATTTTAATTTATACAGGAAACCACCGATGCCAACGTTAAGATACCCATCGGTTTTCGGTACGTACCATGAGTAACCGGGGAGTTTATGTTGCAGGAACCATAAATGGCAATCTACATCCTGGTAGTCGTATGGGAATTCCTCCTCCAGCGTGGTCACCAGCGATTTTTGGGGACGAGGATTTGAATACTTGTAAAATGATCGATAAACGGGACAGTAGGTGCCACCTGCACCGACCAAATAATGACATCGATATCGGTCATCGATAACATACTCGTCGCCGTCTTTCCTGATTTCGCGTACATCATGTGTGACGACTTTGATACCGGCTCGTCTTATTAACCAGTTGTCGAACTCATATCGTCGGATGGCGTATTGTCTTACGTTCAACGTCATCTCTTTATGTGGGAGATGAATATGGAATCGATTAAATTTTGTGAGGCTGTAGGGATAATCATGGATATCCATTTTGAGATCCTCGATGACCTCGGGCGTAATCCAACCGGCGCATAATTTCGTCCTTGGAAATTTCTGTTTATCGAGAATCAGACATTCGATTCCATTTTCCTGCAATTTCCAGGCGCAGCTTGAGCCTGCGGGTCCGCCCCCTACGATGATCACTGTCGCATCAAGCATTCATGATCAGGATATGATCCTGCCTCTTCTTTGTTCGTATATATCGTGTATTGAGTTACGCTTCATTAAAACGAATGCAGAGTATATCATTCGTTGTCTTCGCCGTCAACTAATTTAAAACAAAGCTATTCATTCGCTGATGCGACAATGGGGTTGTTCTCTTCCTGGCTTTGTGAACACTATTTGCCATAACTGTTGAGCCCGGGCTCTGAATCCACCTGCTGCACTGAGGAGATAAAACCGCCACATCCGATAAAATCGCTCGCCATATTTATCCTGTAATCCCGGCCAGGCGTTGTTGAAATTATTGTACCATGCCGTGAGTGTCCGGTCGTAATCTGGTCCGAAGTTGTGCCAATCTTCCATGACGAATGATCCTTCCATGGCTTTACCAATTTGAGCGATCGAGGGCAGCATACCATTCGGAAAAATATATTTATCAGTCCATTTATTTGAAAATGTAGAACTTATATTACTCCCAATAGTATGAATGAAACCGATGCCGTCGTCTTTGAGGCAACGGTTCACGACCTCCATATAGGTACGATAATTTTTATACCCCACATGCTCGAGAATGCCTATCGATACTACGGCGTCATATTTTCCATCGACCTCACGGTAATCTTGCAGGCGTATATCGACGGGTAATCCCTGGCATAGTTCACGGGCTAATTTGACCTGTTCTTTGGATATATTGACTGACACGACTTTCGAACCGTATTTCTCGGCCGCGTATTTTGCGAAACTACCCCAACCACAACCTAATTCGAGAACGGTCATCGTCGGTCTGAGATTGATTTTCCGACAAACCAGGTCGAGTTTGTTCTCCTGCGCTTCATCGAGATTTTTTGCATTTTTCCAATATGCACAGGTATAATTTAAGCGGGAATCGAGCATGGCCTCATAGAGGTCATTCCCCAGATCATAATGCTGTTCGCCGACCTGTGATGCCCGGGATCTTTTTTGGCGATTGGTTAGTTTCGTTTGCAGAGCAAACAGCGCCGTTTTCCAGTTACCAGTGACTGTTTCATGGATTCTTGCCCTGTACATCTTATTAATGAGTTCATCCAATGCATCACAATCCCACCAATGATCCATATAGGATTCACCCAGTCCCAGAGCGGCATCACTAAGAATCCGTTGGTACAGCCGCTCATCGTGTACCTGAATGTCCCATGGATTGTCACCATTAATGGCGATGCTCGCACCTGAAAATAAATCCGATACTGCATTTTTGGCTTTCATGTCATCACCACATATGTCAAATATTTAAATATATACGTACAATTATTTAAATGGTCGATGATAAGGTTGCGAATTGGAGATGTATAAACATTGTTTATCTATCGTGGTGGCGATGGCATTCGGTCCTGGTTCCGTAGCAAAGTGGGTAACATAATCATAGTTGGGTGAAAACGGATTGGTTTGTTGTTCGCACGAGGAGGAAACCAGTAGAATTATCATGAACATGATAATCGTCTTCATTTTCATCCTCCATTGGATAGCGAGAATTTTAGAGATACGATAGAAGTAATCAAATGTTG
Source organism: Candidatus Zhuqueibacterota bacterium (assembly GCA_016926625.1). GTDB lineage: Bacteria > Zhuqueibacterota > Zhuqueibacteria > Thermofontimicrobiales > Thiofontviventaceae > Thiofontadaptatus. The sequence goes on along the minus strand of JAFGOE010000074.1, from coordinate 40,799 downwards.
GGACGTATCTTCGATGCAGATCGTTGTTATTCTATCTATAATATCTGTAAATTTATTCTAAAAGTCAATAGGAACATTCAAAAAATGAATGTCCCTATTGACCGGTTACACATAGAAATTGCTATAGTCGAATTTAACATGGGAATAAATGAAATAAAAATGGTACGAACATTGTATAGAGGAAAGGGGCTTCTATTTTAACATCCTGGGACTGTATTAAAAGTTCTACTGCAAGATATTTACCACAACTAGTAGCAAATCTATTCTCTGCATACAATAGGTGGTATTTGACGAATAAATTCGTCACTACATGTACGGAATTGTCGTACTATCCACACTTAATCCCTAACGGGATTAAAACCGTTGAACGAATTTGAGTTTGATGGAACGGCGTATTTCATTTGGTTGCATAAATTAATATTAATTGTGATCCCAGAAAATATTCCGGCTTTATAAAATCCATTAATACAAAAAATTTATCGATTTATTCCATATCAGGTACGAAGAATCGTCGTGCTGAATTTCGACATGGCTAATCGTCATAGCCAATGACCGCGATGCCGACTGTGCCGGGACCGGCGTGCACGCCCAATACCGGTGCTGCTTCGACGATGGGAATATCGTCGCTGATATTCAGGATCGATCGTAGCTGCTCGACGCACCATTGTGCCTTCTCGTAAGCATTGGCATGAGCTACGATAAACTTAGCGCGTCCATAGGAGCGGCAATGTGCTTTTGTCATGGCCACTATCTTGTTCAACGCGGCCTTTTCATTAAATGCCTTCGATATCAGGGCGACTCGTCCGTCAGAATCGAACGACACTAACGGTTTAAGGTTTAAAATTTTTCCGATCAATCCCTTGGGTTTGCTGACTCGGCCCCCTTTGACCAGATATTTAAGCGTCGGGAGCATGATAAAGATTTTAACGTTTTCCGTGGCTTTTAGCACTTTCTCTTTGATCTGATCGACATTCAGCCCATCTTTGACGGCCTGGACTGCCTCCATGACGACCAGTCCTAACGCTGCAGAAATCCCCTTTCCATCGATACAGTGGATGTTCTTACTACCTGACATCTGTACTGCTTTTTCGATCGTTTGGAGTGTACCACTCGAGGCACGGGGCAGATGAATGGAGATGATTTCATCGTAATGCTGAATGGCGTGTTCATATATTGACAGGGCATCGGCAACCGCAGGCTGCGAGGTTGTGGGATGAAATGGTGAGGTGAGTAGTTTTTCATAAAATTCTACGGGTGAGATTTCCACCTTGTCGCGATAGACTTCATCTCCGAAAATTAATTTTACCGGGATGATGTGAATATCGTTATCTTCGATAAAATGGTCCGGCAAATCACAGGAAGAATCCGTTACGATCCCAATTTTCCCGATTTTGTGCTCTGAATAGATCGATTGATGCTGAATGACCATGTCATCCACTTTTCGCTCCAGTATGTCACCGAACGCGGAGGATGTTGCGAAAACCGTGTCGGGCGTATTGGTGTGGATATGAATTCGGACCCGTTCGCTACCACCGGCGACAATCAATGAATCGCCCATGGTTCTGAGAGCTTCTCTGAGTTTCGATCTGTCGATTTCCTGCGCAGTGATCATACACTCAGTGCAGAAACGGAATTTAATGTCTGAATCGATTTCTCTTACATTTACGTTGCTTTCAGGGGACAGCTTGTCCTCGTCCAGGGCAGATATCTTTTCCAACTTTCCTTGTTCGATGAAATGGACGATGCCTTCTAATATATGCACAAACCCCTGTGCACCAGCATCGACGACACCGGCTTTTTTCAAGACTTCCAGTTTTTTAGGTGTATCGGCTAGCGACTGTTTTGCTCGTTTCAGGCCTTTTTTAAGCAATTCGACGAAGTCTTCAGTTTTGGTGGCGGCGTCTTCGATGTAATTTGCCCAATCGTCGATCACGGTCAATATCGTGCCATCGCGCGGCTCGGATAACGCTTCAAACGAGGTTTGTTTGGCTCGCTGTACGGCGGAGGCAAAAGCCGACGTGGTCAGTCGCCATTTTCCTTTGGCACCCTCGGCAAAGCCATGAAAAAATTGAGCCAGAATAGCGCCTGAGTTTCCCTGTGCGCCCATCAGGGCTGATTTCGCTAACTCATTACTCACCTCAGATATCGAACGATCCCGCAGCTTAAAGAGACGGGATGCGATGTGTTTCATCGTGTGCGCCATATTGGTACCGGTATCTCCGTCCGCAACAGGAAATACATTTATCTTATTGAGATGATTCTGCATCCTGGATATCAGCGTCGTGCTGGCCAGAATTGCATTCCTCAGCCGCTTCCCATCGAGGTAGCGGATCTTCTTCATTTTCATGTTTTTAAATTTATTCATATGCCTGATATGTAGTCCTATCTGGTTAATCACAATGTTAATTCGATTATCAACTGCATGAATCAAGAGTTTCCGGGACTGAATCAAAAGTCACACTATATGATATTTAGCACAATTGGTGCTAGTAAATATACTCATTCCATACAATATGTGGTATTTGACGAATAAATTCGTCACTACAAGTTAACTTTTGATATAGCCCTCGTATCATCCGACATATCCATTTGTGTCGCAGCCGGTTCGAATTATTGAATTAATATGATCTATTTAAAATTGATTCTAAAGTTCTATCAAGGCCTGATCATCTCTGTTTTTCCATGCGATCGATATGGTTGACAAATCGATTTCACGAAAATCTATCCGACGACGATGACCGTCTGGCTAATGGTTCTCATCTAATAATTTTTGGATGCTTTCTTTCACCGTCTCCTTTAATTCGTGGGTGGAAAGCGTTTTGAACGATTCATAGCGAATGACATCCCCGATCACGAATTTAACGGTGCCCGGTTTGATCAGCCAGTGACTCACGCGCTTGATGTTATAGGCACCCACCATGGCAGTCGCCACAATATCAGTGCGGGCCTTTTGTGCCATTAAGAACGGGCCCCGCATGAATGGCAATAACTTCCCATCTCTGGTTCGATGCCCCTCCGGCAGAATGATAATGGACGTCCCGTTCTGAATCGCCTGTTCCGCCTTGTTGAGACTATTGAGGGCGCCTCGAAGCTTCTTGTGACTGATGGGGATATTCCCGAATCGGGTAATGACCTTGCCCCATATCGGCCATCGAAAATGGGAGTCCAGTTCCACGCCGCGAGCGAAATTGGGGATGTAGCCGTATAAGACAAAAACATCAAAAATGTTAACATGGTTCGACATGAAGATATAGGTCTTAGTCGGATCTATTCTCTCCATCCCAATGACGTCGACTTTTATAAAAAATGTTCTCAACAAGATACGACACAGCGCTTTGACAAAACGGTCGTATTGTTGAGGTTTGAATAAGAACGAACAAACAATGACGACGATCGCCACGATAAGAAATGTGGGCAGACCGATCAGATAGAGCAATATAGAGACCAGATACTTCATCAGCAAAACATCGCGACTTTTTGTGGTAATATCGATACTTCAATCGGAGTCGTACCAAACACCTCTCCGTCCGGTGTCAGCCGTTGTGGCACATCGGTAACGATTTTGATCTGCTTTCCCCTGAACGATTCCACATGTGAATCGGCGACATGAGTTCCTTTAAAAATTTGGGGGAATAATTTGAGTAAATTCACTTTAGAAAGATTATTCAGCAAAATTACATCCAGCAGTCCATCATCGATTTTTGCCTCAGGTGCCATGATCATATTGCCGCCGGTTTTTGTCGAATTGCATATTTCAGCGAAAATGTAATCGCGCGTAAATACCTTGCCATCGACTGTCAATTCCATGGGCACTGAACGCAGCCGGGCGACCTCTCCAAACACGCCGAGAACGTAACTGAGCGGACCCAGGGCTTTATATCTTCCTGCGCGATGAGCGACATTGGAGACAAATCCAGTCCCCAACAGATTGATAAAATAGTGCTCTCCCTCCGGGTATTTAAATGATCCGACATCGATCTTGCGATGTTTACCGCCTGCTATCTTTTCGATCGCATCGTCGATGGTTTCGATGGCAAGGTCTTTGATGAACGAGTTACCCGTTCCCACAGGGATCTGCCCAATGGGCAATTCGAGATTCGGTTTCGATTTCAGCAGACCGTTCAGCATTTCGAAGAGTGTACCGTCCCCGCCTACCGCGATAACGCCGTCATATTTGGACGGATCAAGCTGCCGGGCGATCTCGACGGTGGCACCGGCGAAGTCTGACGTTTTCACATCGTAATGAATTCTTTTTTTTTCCAGCAGCGGGAGCGCTCTCTGCAGCGCTTTTTCGCCTCTATTTTTCCCGGCGACTGGATTGACGATGAGCAGTAAGTTCATTTTTGTCTTTTCTCATGAATTATTATGTTACAATACCGTTAAAATTACGCTTAATGTATGTAATTCATGGATCAATGTCAAGAAAAAAAATCATTTTGATTAAAGTGGGAGATGAAAAAAAGATGTAACTACGAAGCCCAGCGCACAATCCCTGAACAGATAGGACACGAAGCTCACGAAGAAAAGCCTGGAACCACCGAGGGCACAGAGCCCACCGCAACACCTTAAAAGCACAAACCACGAAGGAAACGAAGAGACACGAAGGACACGAAGCCCTGCCCCTACCTAAACAGAGAAAAATGCTGTCATTGCGAGGATCTCGCGAAGCGGGAGACGAAGCAATCCCATACACTACTGCAGCGGACATTAAGATTTAGAGAAATTCGTTGCATAGATTGAGGGGATTGCGCGCAATGACAGCATTTTTCTTCGTGAAGGGAGGGGCAGGGCTTCGTGGGCTTCGTGATATTTTTTTTTCTTCGTGAGCTTCGTGTCCTATTTTTTTGGGGTGGGCTCTTCGTATTGCACCCCCCCCTAAACTGCATCGTAGCGGCTGCGAGTCGATAGCAGGATGACGTCGCGCAAGCCCTGTTCATTTTTCGCCGCCCACCAGCGTTCCTCAAATTTCTTCTCCTGCACTACCTGTGCGATAGCGGAGAGGGCTTTCAGATGGAAATTACGTTCATCGGCCGATCCGGCGAGCACAAATACGGCATGAACCTCCCTAGCCTCGTCGTTAAATTCGATCCCCTTATGCGCACGAACTATGAGCAGGTCGAAGCACTTTTCGCTATCGACGATAAGGTGAGGCACTGCAAGGAAGGGACTCAGGACAGTGCTTGTCTCTGCCTCTCTGCGTTGCAGGCAGCGAGCCAGTCGCTTCGGCTTCATGCGCAATCTTGGCGACAGGTGTTCTGCCACCAGATTAAAAAAATCATCTTTCGACATCGGTTCGGTGATATCGAGAATAACGGCGTTCTCCACCAGTCGGTCGAAGCGATCCACAACGATCTTATCTCGGTCGCGTATAATCTGTTTCAGTTCCTCCTCCAACGCACCATGGACCAGTTGCCGGTCAGTCAGTCTCGCCACCAGATGCAGTAGCGCCGACTCGCGTTCAACGCCCTCACGGCCATAAAACCAGAATGTCAGAAAGGCAATCAATATAAGACCCGCACTGATGATAAATGCGGTGATCCCCAGCTCGAAAAGCACAAAGCCGATCCCCAATATCCCAACGATTTGTACCCATGGGTACAGGGGTGACTTGAATGTCGGACGGTAATTTTGCAGTCCGCTTTCTCGTAAAACAATGACGGCGAGACAGGACAATATGTAAGTCAGCATCAGCACACACGATGCGGCCTCTACCAGTACGTTTAATTTCAGAAATAGACTCAATAGAATCAAGGTGCCGGTCACTAAAATAGCGACATGCGGGGTACGAAATCTGGAACTGATTTTAGACAGGGTCGAGGGAAGAAGGTCGTCGCGACCCAGGGCGAGCAGATAACGCGACGATGCCATGATACCGGCATTGGCCGTGCTCACAAACGCAAGAATGGCAGCGATACTCATTATTACAAATCCGAATTGCCCCATAAGAACACGACCACCATCGGAAATGGGCGTAAGCGAGTTGTCGAGCACAGCGTCTTCAACCAATCCACTGGTGACCATCACGGTCAGTGCGTATAACAACGTGACCAATATCAGTGCCAATGCGAGTCCTAACGGCATATTTCTGCCCGGATTACGTACCTCTTCGGCGATGCTGGCCACTTTAAGCAGTCCCCCGTAGGAGACAAATACAAATCCTGCGGTGGAAACTATGGGGATCATGCCGTAAGGAGCAAAAGGTATCAACAACTCGGCGCTCGTTTGCGGAAAGCCGATGACGACATAAACAACCAGTATCAGGAGCAACCCGAACACGATGATTATCTGCATTCGCGCGGCTTCACGTACGCCCAAAATGTTCAGTGCGATGAAGAAAACAGTCAGTATCGCACCGCTCAGCAATCCAGGCAAATGCAGGATCATGTTGACGAATGTCGCCATACCGACGATGGCAAATGCACTCTTGAGGGATAACGAAAACCAGCTCAGCATCCCGGCGATAGATCCGGTTGCCGCACCGAAACCGCGCATAATAAAGAAGTAGTCACTCCCCGCCTTGGGCATGGCTGTGGCAAGTTCGGCAATGCTCAGCGCTCCGGTCGTCGCTAGGAGCCCGGCAAGGACATACGAAAAGATCACGCCCGGCCCGGCCATGGCATGCGCCATACCGGGTAAAATAAACAACCCGGAGCCGATCATCGCACCGGATGCAATGGTAAACACATGGGTTAATCCCAGATCTTTGTGTAGTTTATCATCAGCACCCATCTACCATATCCTCCTCTGATTCGCCCCAGGGACTTTTTATGATACTGCGTTCACGATTGTCGGTTGTAGATATAATATAAATAAGTTTTATATTAAATTCAATATTTAATATTGTGAAACTGCGCGATTGAAAAGTTATTTAACCACAGAGAGCACAGAGGGCACAGAGCTTACCACACCACCCTAAAAAAATAGGACACGAAGATCACGAAGAAAAGCAAGGACACGAAGGACATGAAGAAAAGCCTGGAACCACAGAGGGCACAGAGGGCACAGAGAGCCCACCGCACAACCCCTAAAAGCTGTAGACACGGAGGCCACGAAGAGACACGAAGCTCACGAAGAAAAGCAAGAAAACAAAGGACACGAAGAGAAACAAGAACACGAAGCTCACGAAGAAAAGCAAGGACACGAAGCCCATCTCCCAACCGCCCGAATAAAAAAAGCTGTCATTGCGAGGTGCGCGTTTTTCGCACCGAAGCAATCCCATCTATTATTGCAGCGGATTAAAGGAGTTACAGAAATTCGTTGCATAGATTGAGGGGATTGCTTCGTCTCCCGCTTCGCGGGATCCTCGCAATGACAGCATTTTTCTCCGTTTAGGTAGGGGGGAAGGGCTTCGTATCCTTCGTGGTTTGTGCTTTCAGGGATGGGCAGGGCTCTGTGTCCTCTGTGCTCTCTGTGGTAGAAGCTTTTTTAGAGAACAACACATCATCACCACCCGCCGCCGCCACCGCCGCCGCCACCGCCGCCGGATGAACCACCACCACCGCTGCCGGATCTCGAACCCGGAGCGCTGGAGGATGACGAGATGCTGGCAGAAAAAGAGCTACCAAGCGAACTCATCAGTGAACCGATATTCACAGGCCGCGACGAACTGCTGCTGTACCAACTGGCAACTCGCGATGGTTGCTGTTGCCCTGACTGGGCCAGAATATCGGTGAACTGATCTGACCATTCCTGTTCCACGTCGAGGGCGATGGCATAGGGGAGATATTTTTCAAAGAGTTCGATCGATCGGGCGTGCGGATTCAACATACGAATCCTGTCCCTTTCCGTAACCGACAGGAACATACGAAATCCTTCAACACGGTCCATCAGCGACCTCCCGATCGGCGTATATGCCTCGAGCAAACGGTAGAATAGAATATTGATGAAGATAATGGCTAAAAACAGAATAATCCACGGTAGTGATGTCGTTTGAGCGAGGAGGATGAGACCTAACACCTCACCTGCAATAAAAGGCAAGCTGAAAAGCGTCATAAATAAAGCACTGAACAGAGAACGTTTACTCTTTGAAGCCCACACAGCCCGCCATGCATTGATGCTGACAAATAGTAGCAGTCCCACGCCCACACTCCAACCTGTCAGCCAAATCGCTACACCAATTACCGCCTTGTCCGGGAAAGCGAACAGATTAACGATCAAGACGACGGCTGATATAATCGCGCCGATGATGAAGTATTTGCGATTGGTCCTGAAATAGGCATGCTGATACTGGTTTTTCAGAGAGTTCTTAATCGTGTTCACCGTCCTGCTGATAATGGTGTGATTGGTGTTTTTGAGCTGAATTTGATCTCTGAATTTAAATAATTGTCCCACAATGTCCGCTTCTTCAGTCGATAGATTTTTCTCGTTGTTGGCTTTTCGTGAGATAGAAAAGACATCTTTATCTTCACTAATGTTTATATGCCCTTTAACAGCGATATTAATAAGCGCAGCGGTTAGCGCTTTATCGTCGTAACCCTTGTTTCGTATATAACGTATGGCGGCGGGTGATAGCCCCTCAGGCGGTTGATAGATAGGATAGATAGAACCTTTTTCCGGATCTTTGCCGACCTTTAGCCAATCGAAGACATAGTACAGTAAGATGACCAGGCAGCCGACGATACCGATCAGCAGCGGCAGATTATCCTGATAAAAATAGTTCACTTTTTGATTAAACGTCGGTTCCGCGATAAGCCCTTTTGGCCAGTTAATGACGATAGTCAGCCCCTGTTCAGCCATCAGAGGCGATATCGTCTCGAAAGAAACCTCGCCCTGATGATTAACGGATGCCAGGAAGTCTTTACCTCTGCTATTCGTGTAACCCGTGTAGCCATCGTATGCTATGATCCGCTTCCTGATTTCAAGGGGTAATTTCACGATCGCCGAAGCTTTTTCGATAGTGAACTTCCAGCCATTGCCGGTAACGTTCCAGTACAACTCATCGTAATCGTTGAAAAATCCGATTTGCCTGTAAGTTCGATAGGTGATGGAGTAGGTATGGGTCCCAGGCTCAAGATACACATTCGCGTTTCCGATATAGATCCGAACGCCGTTTGACATATCCTCAGTGTGATACTCTTCCGGGTATCCATCCCGAAAAACTTCCTGCAAATTGAATTCGACGACATACCATTTGCCGTCCGGGGTCTTATAACGAGTGGGGAAGTCGCGATAAATACCGCGTCTTATCTGATCACCGGTACTGACCACCTGTATTCGTTCCATGACCACCATGCTGCCGTCCGCAACCACATGGATATCGCTATGGAAATCGATGATGCGTTCCGGTTCCTGAGCACGAAGTGACGACGTGAACATGATCAGTGATAAGATGATTATCTTATATTTCATCGAGGATAATCCTTGTTTAGAATTTAACTTCCGGTGTTTCGCGCGCGATGGCTAAATCGATCTCAAAGAATTCTTCGGCTGTAAAATTAAAAAATCTGGCGATGAGAGAGCTGGGAAACGAATCGACCAGTATATTAAACTCTCTAACCGTGCCATTGTAATATCGTCTGGCCAATTGGATATCGTTCTCAATTTCGGCCAGATTTTTCTGCAGGTCGAGAAAATTCTGGTTGGCTTTGAGTTCCGGATAGTTCTCCGCCACGGCGAACAGGTTTCTCAGCGACCCGCTTAGCGTATTCTCTGCATCGGCCTGTTGCTGCAGGTTCTGTCCTTCGATGGCACGTGTTCTGGCTTCCGTCACTTCTTCGAACAGCTTCTTTTCATGTTTCGCATACCCCTGAACCGTCCGAATCAGATTAGGGATGAGATCGTAACGTCGTTTCAATTGAATATCGATGCCGCTCCAGGCTTCTTTGATGTGATATCGTTTGCGGATGAAGCTGTTATAGATCGCCACTGCTGCAATGGCAATAAAAATAATGATAAAAATAGCAAACATAATTAGCTCCGGTATTTTTTGAATAAACCTTGAATATTAATTTACCTTTTACATGATGATCTGGTCGTTGTCAGATGAATCGAAACCATGATTTCGATATCTATATATTAATTCCCAGACGGTTCAACAGGGTACCTTCCATGAGTTGCAAATTGACCAGCGCGTTGATATATGCCACGATGGCTCTGGCTTCATCGAGCTGACTCGCGGTCACGTCCCGCTGCGCCTGAAGTACCAGGAAATTAGTGGATCGACCCACCCGAAATTTTTCCAACTCCGCGTCCAGCTTTTTCTGTTGCAATTGGTAGCTTACCCGAGTGGCTTCGATCTGTTCTTTCGAACGCAGAACCTCCACATAGGCGGAACGCACGTCGAGTCGCACGAGGCGCTCCAAATTTTGCACTGAGATCTCGTACTGTTCCTTTGATATCCTGGCCCGGTTTGCCTGGGCTCTTGCGTCGCGGTTCGGTACAGGCAGGGCGAACGACAGGCCGCCGTTGACCTCGTAAAACGGGCTCTTCAAATCAGGGGTCGCCTCACGCAGGGTCGTTGAATACGTCGTTCGTCCGAGCGTCACGAAGAAATCCAATCGAGGCAGCAGGCCGTTGCGTGTCTGCACCACATCGATATCGCTCCGGTTCACCATCAGTCTCGCCTGCTTCAGATCGGCACGATAGGTAAGTCCCAATTTCTCATGGGTGCACAAAGAATCCAGGGGATTCTGAGGGATAAACGGTGTGTCGACGGGTACCGGGGTTTGATCCCAGATCGTATTATCGCTGGGATTCATCAGCGATATAAAGTGTAAACGTGCCTGTTCATATCGACTCTGAGCGTCGATAAGCGACTCCTGGCGGATCGCTACCTCGGCGTGAACCGCTGCCAGCTCCAGTTCCGGCAGTCTTCCCACTTGCACGCGTTCCATGGATTCGTCCAATAGTTTCATCGTAAGGGCAAGGGATTGCTCGTGTATTAAGATCTCGTTCTGAGCCAGGTACAGATCCCAATACGACTGCTGTACGGAGGCGGCGACTTCCTCTGCCAGCGCTCTGAGCTCAAGCGCCGAAATGTCGTAGTCGATCTTTGACTTACGGAGGTTAGCCAGATTCGTTCCGATGCCGAAACCCTGCAACAGCGCTTGATTGATGGTCACCGATACGCTTCCAAAAAATTGATCTTTGTAGATACTCGATTCATTACCCACGATGGACGCGTTTGCAGAGATAGACGTACCCGTGGGCAGCTGTTGGCTGATGCCGATGTCATATTCGGAGCGGTCTGATACCAGATCGAACGGTTCCGGCCGGGATCCGAGGAATCGTTGTTGTTTCGTCTGACTCATCGAGGCGGCCAGATTCAGCTCCGGATCGTAGGCTGCTCTTTGCTGATTGACGAAAGTTTCTGCCAGTTCGGGCTGCAATCGCTGCACCACGATCATCGGATTGTTTTCCAAAGCTCTCAGGATAGCCTCCTCGATACCCATGGGAACGGTATCTCCGCAGGCGATGTAACGGAATGGATTATCAGTCTCCGCTGCCGGTAGAGTGGCCGGGACATGGTAACTGAACAGAATTAATACAATCAGTGCTATTTTATTTCGCATGGTGGCGTGCCTTGATTTTACCCGCGAATCGCTTCAACGTGCGGGTGGTTTTCGAATCATGTCGTATAACTTGTTATTTTTCCTCACTGCGCTTCGCCGTGTGGAAATTAGTCCACAATGCTCTCCTCGGCGTGGGAGATCGTTTTTGATGAGTTTTTTTTCGCAGAAAGATTCCGGAAAAAACTCGTCAGCTTCTTGAAATCGAATTTTTGTTCAAACAGCGAATAGACGACAGGTATGAGCACCAGGGTAATCAGGGTGGAGCTCGTCAGTCCGCCGATGACCACACGTGCCATCGGTGCCTGCGCCTCGCCTCCTTCACCGAGTCCCAGCGACAACGGAATGAGTCCCAGCACCGTGGTAATCGTCGTCATCAAGATCGGCCGCAACCGGCGCACACCGGCGGTAGTGATGGCTTCCATTAACGACATGTTCTCATGTCGACGCAGTTGATTGGTGTAATCGACCAGGATAATCGCGTTATTTACTACGATACCCACCAGAATAATACAGCCGATAAAGGCCTGCATACTGAAGATGGTACCGGTAAGTACTAAGGTGATCACAATACCGATGAGTCCCATAGGAATTGAAAAGAGTACGATGAACGGATCGATGAATGATTCAAATTGTCCGGCCATCACCATGTAGACGAGCAACAGAGCCAGGATGAAACCAATCATCAACTCGCGAAATGATTTCTGCTGTTCTTCGTAATCACCGCCGAAGATGACGGCGAAGTCCCTGGGAATGGGAACTGAACGCAATTCTTTGCGGATATCATTGATGATCGAACCCATATCGCGTCCCGTATAATTGGCATTAATAGTGATGATACGTTCCTGATCTTTACGTTCAATGCGTACCGGGCCCTCTTTCGGCTGGACGTCCAGCACGTTGCGCAGGATGATCGATTCACCGCGATTATTGACGACAGTGAGGTCGAGTAGATCCGCCAGATTCTTTCTGTCCGCTTCACTGAGCCGAACCAGAATTCGGTATTCCTTACCATGTTCGCGGAAGTAGGATGCAGTCGTACCACCGATGGCGGTTTGCAGCGCCTCACCGATACGTGTCACCGTGAGTCCGAGATCCGCTGCTTTACTGCGATTGATATAAATGAGTTGTTCGGGACTGCCCTCCTCGCGGCTGAGATAGGTGTCGGTGATACCGTCGACTTTCTTGACCGCAGCTTCGACACGTGCGGCGAGATGCTGGGCCGTGGTGAGATCATATCCTCTTACTTCGATGCTCACATTTTCCGAACTTGATGAACCCATTCTCAGGATAAAGAGTCCCTGTCCGGCGCGAGTTCGAATTTCTGTGCCTGGAATATTGGCCAGTTTGACTCGCAGATCGTTGGCAATCTGCTCGCTGCTCCTTTTGCGTCGATTGAGTGGGACTAAATTGATCCGGATGTCTGCCGTGTGTCCGCTGCTCCAACCTCCGCCGCCGGCACGAGTGACGATCGATTCCATTTCCGGTACTTCCTTGCGAACGATATCTTCCACGGTTTTGGCGACTTCGTCGACGATCTCGAGTCGCGTACCCACTGCCAGTTCCATATTGACACGCACCTCACCTTCATCGGCGGCGGGCATGAGCTCCACACCGATGAATCGGACCAGAATGACCGATAAAATGAATAATCCCAATGTCAAGAAGACCACGCTTCGTCGATGGTTCAACGCCCAATCTAAAATGTCCCGGTATTTATCTTCAACTCGCCTGAATATGGCTTCACTTTTGGCGTAAATCCGGTGTAACGGTTTATCGCCTTCGTACGTGGTCGCTGGCTGGAAATGGAGAAATCGCGAGGACAACATCGGTATCAGGGTGAGCGATACGAGCAACGAACAGAGTAAAGAAAAACTCACGACATAGGCCATCTGTTGATAGAGGAGACCGGACATGCCACGCATAAAGACGACGGGTAAAAATACGACGACCGTCGTTAACACGCTGGCCACGATAGGCGACCACACCTCTTGCGTGCCAGTAAGGGAGGCATTGATCAGCGTATCCCCCCGCTCTCGATGCCGGTAGATGTTTTCCAGTACCACGATCGAGCTGTCGACCAACATACCGACACCTAATGCCAGTCCCCCGAACGTGATCATATTCAGGGTTAATCCGCCAAAATACATCAAACCAAAGGTGGCGATAATGGAGATCGGGATCGCCGTGGCGATGATGAGTGTGCTCGATACGTTTCGTAAAAAAAGGAATAAGATAACGATAGCCAGCAGACCGCCGATCATGGTGGAGTTTGCCACGTTATTGATAGAACGTTTGATGTATTTTGATGTGTCCATCAGAGGGATCAGCTCGATCTGTGGAATATCCCGATTGATACTGGCAATTTCCTCTTTAACGGCGTCGGCGACGGTGACCGTATTCGCTCCGGATTGTTTGTTGATGCTCAGCCGAACACCGGGTCTTCCGTTGATACGGATCGTTGTGCGTACTTCCTCCCATGAATCGACGACATCGGCGATATCGCGGATGAGTATGGGCGTTCCGTCACGCACCGTAACGACGGTTTGGCGGATCTGCTCCAGGGAATTAAATTCGCCCTGGGTTCGCACCAGTATCTCAAAATTTCCTTTATCGTAGAGCCCAGCCGGGATGTTTCGATTTTCGTTTCGCAAGGCTGCGATGATGGCGTCGGATGAAAGGCCCAGCGCCTTTATTTTATCGGACAGCAGATCAACATGAATCTCACGATAAAGGCCACCCCAGATATCGACGGCTGCGACACCGGGAACACGTTCTAGTCTGTATTTCACCTGGTCTTCCAATAATTGTCGCAGCACGACGGGGTTCATATTACTGGAGACCCCGATGTTGGCGATAGGGAACGCGGATAAATCGAATTTACGGATCATCGGGCGTTCGATGTCCTCCGGCAGACGCGGGATAACGCGATCGACCCTGTCGCGGATATCGTTGGAGGCGACATCGAGATCAGTACCCCAGGCGAAAGCGACACGCACCACGCTGCGGCCTTCAGACGATGTCGATGTGATCTCTTCGACACCCTGAACAGCCGCCAATGCCTCTTCGATGGGACGCGTCACCAGTTCCTCCATCTCCTGGGGCCCTACGTTCCCATAGGAGGTGACCACGGATATGGAGGGGAAAGTCACTTCCGGCATCAGATCGATGGAGAGTCTGGAAAACGATACGAGACCGAGAAGGATGATGATAAAGTAGATGATCGATGTCAAAATAGGGCGATGGATAGGTCCTCTTGCGATATTCATGAGGCGGCCTCCTCTTTTTTCGCACCCTGATCGCTCGATTCTTCATCATTTCGATCCGGCAGAATCACTGTACTGCCATGTTCCAGCATATGCTGGCCTAGAGTGACGACCATCCCATTCAGTTCCGGCGATACGATTTCCGTAAAATCGCTCGAGGCGATACCGACCTGGACCGGAACGAAATTCGCGACAGGTTTATCCGCCGCGATGATAAACACTCCGCTGGTCCCTTCGAACGATACGACGGATTGATTAGGCACAATCTGTGCCCGTTGCCTTTCCTGCAGAACGACCTCGACTTTAGCGAACATTCCGGGTATCAGGAACAGGGAATCGTTGGTCACTTCCACTTCCATCTCGGCGACGCGTGATGTCTCCTGCAACATCGGTGCGATCCGCACGACTTCACCATAAAACGATCGATCAGGAAATGCGTCCACCATCACACGGCAGGGCTGACCCACTTTGATGATCCCATAGACTCTCTCGATCACCGTCGTCCGTACGATCACCGTATCGATACCGATAACGGATAGGATAGGGGCATTGGGTGCTATCAGACTGCCTTCATCCACGTAGCGCTCGCCGATGAAGCCAGGTTCGCTGGCGATTAGGCGGGTGTAACTTAAGCGGATCCTGGCCGACTGTAGTGCGGCCTCCCGTCCTTCAATTTGCGCCCTCGATAACTTGATGCGGGATTCCTGGGCGTTGTAGTTGTTGAGTGCGGCGTCTAATTCAGAGGACGAGGCGATCCCTTTCGCTTGCAGCGATTGCACTCGTTCCAATTCCTGCTTCGCCAGTTCAAATTGTCCGATGGCCTCTGTTAATGACGCTTCGGATATTTTTAGATTCGCCTCCGCTTCACGCAGGGCCTGTTCATATTCGGCATCATCGATACGGGCCAGCAACTCCCCGTTTTTTACTGTATCGCCAATACGTTTGCGAATCTCGATGATGCGTCCGGTCACCTTGGAGGCGACGATATACTGATATTTCGCGTAGACTGAACCCGTAAACGACTGAACTTCTTTGATCGCACCATGGCGTACCGAATCGATTTCCACCGCGACCGGCGGCCTTCCGCCTCGATTGGTGTTTCCCTGTTTATTGCGGGTCACTAACGAAATCACCCGCCATAAAAAAAAGGCCACAAAAATGACCAGAATTGCTCTTAAGGCATATTTCTTCATCTGTATTCGATTCCTTTGTTTCAGCATGTCACAATATAATCGTGGATTTACCTAAATAAATATATTATACAAAATTAATGAAATAGAATCAAGTAAATTTATGAGTTAACAACATGAAGACAGCCGTGAACAATTATTTATTGCAATTTTAGAGAAAAAATAGTAATTTCTTATAAATACAACATCTTTTCCATTTGATCAGAAACACGTATTGTTTGAAAGAAGATAAAAAATGCATTTCACCTTTAAAATCAAAAAGAGTGAATATGAATTTAAACACATGCTGTATCGTAATCTTGTGCTCATCGATTGTGATGGCATTTTCCTGCAGCCATCGCCCTGCTGATATCCCCCCGAACGAGGTGGTCTCCACAGAGCAGCAGATCGCCTATCAGCGAATGGAACTCATCGGTTTCGTGCATTTCACCGTGAATACGTTTACGGATCGCGAATGGGGTTACGGTGATGAATCACCGGATGTATTTAATCCGACGGTGTTGAACACGCGACAATGGGCAGCCACGGCAAAAGACGTTGGAATGAAACAGCTAATTCTCACCGCGAAACATCATGACGGATTCTGTCTCTGGCCCAGCGATCATACAGACCATTCGGTTAAAAACAGTCCGTGGAAAAACGGTCAGGGCGATGTCGTGCGGGAATTTGTCGACGCGTGTCATGAGTACGGATTGAGGGTCGGTCTCTATTTATCACCCTGGGATCGGAATCATGCAGAGTACGGACGCGATAACTATATTCGCTATTACCGTGATCAGTTGACTGAATTGCTGACGCGCTATGGTGAGATATCGGAAATATGGTTCGACGGAGCGAACGGAGGGACCGGGTATTATGGTGGTGCCAGGGAAGAGCGGAGGATCGACAGAAAAACATATTATCACTGGGATGAGACCTTTAAGCTCGTCAAACGTTTGCAGCCGGATTTACTTATATTCTCAGATTCGGGACCGGATATCCGATGGATCGGTAACGAGCACGGCCATGCCGGTGAGACTAACTGGTCGATGTTGTCCGTGGATAAAACGGTGATCGGAGAAGCGGATGTTGACTATTTAAATTCCGGCGATCCGGAAGGTACAACCTGGGTAGTGGGTGAATGCGATGTCTCAGTCAGGCCCGGCTGGTTTTATCATGAGAGGGAGGATACACTGGTGAAGACGCCGCAGCAACTGGTTGATATCTATTACAAATCCGTAGGCAGGAACGGGGTGTTGTTGTTGAATATTCCCCCTGACAGGAGAGGGCTGTTCCATGAGAACGATATTAGCGCGCTGAAAAAATTTCATGAGATTCTGGAAGAGACGTTCGACGTTAATCTGGCGCAAGGTAAAGTGGCCAGGGCGAGCAATTCTCGCTTGAACCACAAGAAATTTTCTCCGCAGAACATCCTCGATGACGACGCGGACAGCTACTGGGCAACCGATGATTCGGTACGGCAGGCAACGATCGAGATCGATTTAGGTGACAGGGTGCAGTTCGATCGCATCATGATTCAGGAACCGATACGTTTCGGTCAGCGCATATCGAAGTTTTCTGTTGAAGGACGGGTGGATCATGAATGGCTGACGTTAACGCGGGGGACGACCATCGGTTACAAGCGATTATTACGAATCAAACCTGTGCAAACCGACAGGGTACGGCTCATCATCATGGAGTCGAATAATACCCCTGCCATTTCCAATTTCGGTCTCTATAAGGCATCGGCTGATGAGGGAGTCGGACAGGATTAGCTGCCTGTCGCATGGGTTCTACCGGGGAGAAGTAGAAGCGGTTTAATCAGTTTTAAATCAATCGATCAGAAAATCAAGATACAAATTAGGTTTATAAAAAAACAAAGTTGGTGAGGGCTTATCATGGTAAGATTAACGAATTGGATCATTACTCTCATGTTGTTGTTACTGTTGCAAGGATGCGGAAAAATCGACAGGGGATACGATATCCCGATCATTGATCTCTCTGCTGAGACGCATCGGCAAGTTGTTGTGGACAGGGAGTCGGGGCAGTATTTAGGACATCCCACCACGGTATTGCTGGACGATCAGAAGACGATGATCGCGGTCTATCCCAAAGGTCATGGCCGGGGTCCGATCGTGATGAAAAGGAGCACGGATGGCGGAATGACCTGGAGCGAGAGGTTACCTGTGCCCGAGAACTGGGCCACGTCGCAGGAAGTGCCCACCATTTATCGGGTGACTGATCCGCAGGGAAAAGGACGTCTGATCATGTTCTCCGGACTGTATCCGATCCGCATGGCCTATTCGGAGGATGATGGGGTTAACTGGACATCGCTGGAGCCGATCGGCGATTACGGTGGCATTGTCGCCATGTCATCGGTCGACCGCTTAAAAAATGGTCATTACATGGCGCTGTTTCACGATGATGGTCGCTTCTTCGAAAATGCGGGTGTTCGCGGGAAGTTTAAGGTTTATAAGACGATCTCTACTGATGGTGGCCTAACGTGGGGGCAGCCGGAAATCATTGCGGAGCATGAGACGGCGCATCTGTGCGAACCCGGATTAGTTCGTTCTCCTGATGGGAATCAGATCGCCTTACTGCTTCGCGAGAACAGTCGCGCGATGAATTCATTTGTAATGTTTTCCGATGACGAGGGGGAGACGTGGACGAAGCCGAGAGAAGTACAAGGATCGCTCACAGGCGACCGGCATACGTGCAAATACGCGCCGGACGGCCGACTCGTCATCACGTTTCGCGATATGGCGCATGAGAGTCCTACCAGAGGCGACTGGGTGGCGTGGGTTGGTACCTATGATGATATCCTGCACGGCAGGCAGGGACAGTATCGCATTAGAATCATGGACAATAAGAAAGGTGAAGATTGCGCTTACCCGGGTCTGGAGTTGCTCCCTGATGGGACGTTCATCGCCACCACGTACGGGCATTGGGAAGAGGGTGAGATGCCGTATGTCGTAAGCGTTCGATTTACGTTGCAAGAGATCGATGAGAAAGCCGCTTCGCTGAGTCAGACGAAGTGACAGCATTGGATTGATTCACCAGGGTATTCTCACAGATTTCATGATTATCCATCCATTCTAAAAATAGGATAATTATCAAATTTTTAATTGACAATGATGTAAATATTAACTAAATTATAATAATGTGCTATAAAAGCGTATATAATTTTAGTATTTAGAATGAGTAGATAATTTTAGACAGGGCTGCACCCTGTTCTTAAGGTTCGCTGTCTAGATCATGGTGCAGAAAATCGATCATTACATAACAGAAAAAGTGATTTCAGGATTAAAGATAAGACCTTCAAAATTATAGATTATAAATAACGGGCGGCGATAACCATAATTAATATCATTAATTGTAGGAGGTATTGTAATGAAGAGATTCATTATTTTTGCATTAGCCGTATCGCTGTTGATGGTTAATATCAATTGTTCATCGTGGAACAAGACGGCGACAGGTGGTGTAATCGGTGCCGGTGCCGGCGGAGTTGTCGGTGGCGTTATCGGTAAACAGGCTGGCAATACCGCTGTAGGCGCTATCATTGGCGCTGTAATCGGTGGTGCTGCAGGTGCTTACATCGGTCGCTATATGGATAAGCAGGCTGAAGAGATGGAAAAGGACATCGCTGGTGCGAAGATCGAACGTATCGGTGAAGGCATTAAGATCACGTTTGATTCCGGATTATTATTCGAAGTCAACAAAGCGACCTTAAACGCCGAGAGTCGTACGAATTTGACCAATTTAGCTGAAATTTTGCAGAAGTATGATGACACCAATATTTTACTGGAAGGTCATACGGATGCAACGGGCTCAGAGGAGTACAATCTGGAATTGTCGAAGCAGCGCGCGCAAGCGGTTTCTAATTTTCTGGCAAGTCTGCAAGTGGATCCGACCCGATTCACGATTATGGGTTACGGCGAAAGCCAGCCGATCGCTGACAACGAGACAGTAGAGGGTAAAGCACAGAACCGTCGAGTCGAAGTTGCCATTTACGCGAACGATGATCTGAAAAAAGTGGCAAAAGAAAACACCGAAAGCTAAACTAGTTACAGGCCGTGTCGTAACAGAGTCATTTCCTCGAGCTAATCAGGCGGAAGCTTTAGAAACGGAATCAAATGGAATTAGCGCTTTCTAAGAAATTTTTATTACGACACCAGCCTGTCAAATGGTTTTGATAGATAGTCCTATGTTAATCAATGGCTGCAACCTGCTAAAACATGTCGTGACGATGTAAGCCGGATCGTGTTGAATTTGCTTATTGTACTATGTGGATGTAATCAAGATTAGAGATTGAGATAAAGGAAATTATCGATGGAGAAAAAGACGTTAACCGATCCGATCGGTGATGGTAAACCTTTTATCTCAGTTGAGCGATTGACTAAGACGTTTGGCAAGGTTGTAGCCGTTGATGACATTGCGTTCGATGTACACCAGGGTGAACTCTTCGGCTTTTTGGGACCCAATGGTGCAGGTAAGACCACCACGATCAATATGCTGATCGGTCTGGCGAGACCTGATTCGGGTACTATACACATCGCCGGATCGGAGTGTACCCGTAATCCGAAAGCTGCTCAGCAGTTGATCGGAGTCGTCCCGGATGAGAGCAATCTTTATCCGGAATTATCGGGCTTTGATAATCTCTGTTTTTGTGCTTCGTTATATGGGATACTCAAAAGTGAGCGTCAGCATCGTGCATCAGAATTGATCAAAACGTTTGGATTAGAAGAGGCTGCTTCCCGTAAGTTTGGCACCTATTCGAAGGGCATGAAACGGAAGTTAACTATCGCAGCCGGTATTATCCACCGACCTCCAATACTGTTTCTGGATGAACCTACTACGGGCATCGACGTAGCCAGCGCCCGTCAGATCAGACAGCTTATCGACGATTTGCATCATGCCGGTACAACCATCTTTCTTACTACCCACTATATTGAAGAGGCGGAGCGATTATGCGAGAGGATCGCCTTCATCGTCAACGGCAAAATTATAGCAATCGACTCAGTTCATAATCTGTTACAGCCGATACAGGATAAGAAGGTGATGATTATCTCTGTATCAAATTCCGCAAAAGAACTGCATCAAAAATTAGCAGTCAAATTTCCTCATCTGACTTTTCAGGCATTATCAGATACACAGATACGCGTCGAATCGGACCAGGCTATCAGTGTTGGTAGTTTATTGCGTTTCATCGAGGATCACGGTGCGGAAGTCACCGAAGCTCGTCGGATACGACCCTCGCTTGAGGAAGTATTTGTCAGGCTGACCGGTATCGAATTGAATATCATGAAGAAGGAAAAGGAAAAAGACAAGGGCAGGAACAGCCTATGAAGCGATGGATTGCATACTGGAACATCATGCTCAAGGATATGCGAACCTATTATCTCAAACCGCCAAATATCAGTTGGGGTTTGATTTTTCCGGTAGCATGGACCGGGATGTTTTTCGTCAAGTCGGGCAGAGGTCTGGAGAGTATTCTTTCGTTATTACCGGGCGTGATGGCGATCTCGATCCTTTTTGGTACCACCTCGATGCTGTCGGTTACGGTAACCTTTGAGAAGAAGAACCGTTCGTTCGAGAGGCTGCTGCTCGCACCGATACCGCTGGAACTGCTGATGCTGGCTAAGACGAGCGGGGCGATACTGTTTGGGACGATTAACGCGTTTGTACCGGTGTTCATCGGATTATTTCTCGCGGATCTCTCTCAAGTTCAATGGCTGACGGTGATACCTGCCGTCGTCATGATCGCGATCGCTTCCACGTTTTTAGGTCTTTTCATTGCTGTTTCGGTGAGTGAGGTATTTGAGGCACAGACGTTTTCTAATTTCTTCCGTTTTCCGATGATCTTTCTCTGTGGTCTTTTCTTTCCGGTTGTTTCTCTGCCCGTTTTTTTAAAACCGATATCGTTCATGCTCCCGCTGACTTACGGTGTCGACATTCTCCATGGTGCCGTTCAAGGAGACAACATGTTGCCGCTATGGGTCGACTTCTTACTGATCACCCTGTATTGCGTCGTTCTATTCTTCATCAGCTTACGAAATATATATCGCAAATGGATCATCTGAGCCGTTGGAGTTGATATAACCTCAATTAAGTTGTGGCTTAACATCATAAGTACATGAAAATATAGCAAAATGTAATTGTTCGAGGCCGGATCAGATAGGCTACGGGCAGATCGAAAATCAAATAAATCGTTTACAGGATTCAATTTGGAGGAAGTATTATGAAGGGGATGAATAGGATTCA
The DNA here is from genome assembly GCA_016926625.1 of Candidatus Zhuqueibacterota bacterium. Classification (GTDB taxonomy): domain Bacteria; phylum Zhuqueibacterota; class Zhuqueibacteria; order Thermofontimicrobiales; family Thiofontviventaceae; genus Thiofontadaptatus. The sequence goes on along the minus strand of JAFGOE010000074.1, from coordinate 18,596 downwards.
TCGTAACGGTGTGATGGCTGTGATGATGTTTTTCATGCTGTTCGCAACGGCTGCGGCCCAGAACCCGCAATACACACCGACACCGAACGATACATTGACATCGTTGAAAATAGGATCGGACAACCGGGTTTGTTTTCGCATCTACGCTCCGCAAGCGGAGTCTGTTAAATTAAACGGTGGTGATATGCCAGGACTCGGCCAGGGTGCAGATATGGTCGATCTGGGGAACGGTGTCTGGGAGGTCATGGTCGGTCCATTTCCGGCAGGTGCTTATCGTTATACCTTTAATGTCGACGGAGTCACGGTAGTGGACCCCAGACGATCAGAGGCAAGCGAATCGAACGGGAACACCTGGAGTCTGTACACCATTCCGGGCGCAGAGTTCATGGATACGGTGGATGTGCCGCACGGGGCGGTCGCCGAGGTCACCTATTATTCGGAGTCGCTGCAACGATTTCGCAGGATGCATGTCTATACGCCGCCGGGGTATGAGACCGGTGAGGGTCAATATCCGATTTTCTATCTGTTACACGGGGCGTTCGACTGTGATGATGCGTGGACCACGGTGGGTCGTGCAGGGTTTATTCTGGACAATCTGATCGCGGAGGGGAAGGCTGTGCCCATGGTGGTGATCATGCCGGCGGGGCATACGGGTCCTTTCCGCTGGGGAGCACGCAGGGAATTACCGATCGATGAATTTGTGCAGGATTTCGTGAACGACGTCAAACCTTACGTCGAGGACAGATACAGGGTGTATACTGACCGGGAGCATCGAGCCATCGCGGGTTTATCCATGGGCGGCGCACAGACATTATATATCTCGATCCCGCATCTGGACGAATTCGCTTATATTGGTGTATTCAGTTCGGGTATTTTTGGAATAGCCGGCGGTTCTCTCGGCCAGGATACGGGTCCGAATTGGGAGCAGCAGCATAAGGATGTACTGGACAATACGGAACTTAAAGAGGGGCTCAAACTGGTGTGGTTTGCCACCGGTGTGGACGATTTTCTACTAGAGACCTCGCGAAAGACAGTCGACATGCTGCGTGATCATGGGTTCGAGGTGACGTACATAGAATCAGCCGGTGGTCATACGTGGATCAACTGGCGGGATTATCTGCATGAGTTCGCAGGGAAGTTGTTTAAGTAAGGGGAGGATCGGGAAAGCGCTTTAAAAAGCTGTCACCACGAGGGGCACAAAGAAAAGCTGTAACCACAGAGAGCACAGAGGGCACAGAGCCCCCGCCCGGGCCCTAAAAAGCTGGAACCACGAAGGGCACGAAGAGACACGAAGAGCACGAAGAAAAGCATGAAACATTAAGAAAAGCTTGAAACACAGAGAGCACAGAGCCCCGCCCAGGCCCGCCAGAGGGAAAAATGCTGTCATTGCGAGGCGCCCGCAGAGCGGGCAACGAAGCAATCCAATACACTACTGCAGCGGACATTAAGATCTAGAGAAATTCGTTGCATGGATTGGGGGGATTGCTTCGTCGCATACCCGTTACACGGGCATGCTCCTCGCAATGACAGCATTTTTACTCATAATGGGTTGAGGGAGGAGGCTCTGTGCTCTCTGTGTTGGAAAGATTTTTGGCGGTGCGGGGCTTCGTGAGCTTCGTGTTAAAAGTTTTTTAAATTTAATAGGAAGAAATATGCAAAAATCTACCATTAAAAAATTATTAACCTTCATCACCATCACCATACTTACTATAACTCCTCTAACCACCCAAGCTTCAACATATTACGTCAACTGCAATACCAACATGGCCAGTGATATAAATCCAGGTACTTTGATATTGCCGTGGTTAACTATTGGTCGGGCGATCGAAACGGCAGTGGCTGGTGATACGGTTTATATCAGAGCCGGTGAGTACAACGAACATCTGTATTTTGAGAATGAAGGCAATGCCGTTGACGGGTATATCGTATTTTCTGCATATCCCGGAGAGAGACCCATTATCGACGGTACTGGCGTCACGGAAACTCAGAATGGCATTGTTTTAGATAAGGATTATATCAAACTCCTTGGTCTGGAAATTCGTGATTGGGGAGAAAATGGGATCTGGATCGAGAACGCCGCGAACCTGGAACTATCCGATTGTACCGTGCATGATGTCTTTTATGGTATTGGTGTCGCCGACGGAACACATGATTTTTTATTTAACAGGGTAGAGGTGCATCACTTCGATCTATATGGGTTCGATGTATCTACTGCCGGCGGAGCGGATTGCTATCATGGTACGTTTAACGACTGCGTTGCCCATACAGGCAGGGACAGGCAGCAGAACGTGGATGGATTTGCTCTGGGACATGGAGCGCAGCATGATTTTACATTCAATCGCTGCAGTGCATACGATGTGTTCGATGGGTTCGATATCAGTGCCTGTAAATCAGTTCTTAATTGCTGTATCGCATACGACTGCTGGAATAGTGCCTATAAGCTGTGGCAGGATGAGGTGAAGCTTGTGAATTGCATTGGTTACGGCAGTGAGGGTGCAAATGTGGAATTAGATTGGGATGATGAGCCTGGCGTCATCACGCTGGTCAATTGTACTTTTTATGATGCGGACACATATACAATTTGGGTCGAAAACCCAGCCGATGCGCTACGTATGTATAATTGCATACTCGCGGGAGGGGATAATATTGGGCTGGCGTTCGAGCAGATGGGAGTCAATAAGTATGTCGGTGATAACAATATTTTTCATAACGATGATTCGTTCCGGGCCATTGCAGTTGCTTATACAGATGAATTTACATTAGATCAGGTATCGAATGGGGACTGGACAAGCTACAGCGGCCAGGATGCACATTCATTGGTCGTATCTGATGATAATATCTTATTTTTAGATGCTGTGCATTATGATTTCCACCTGTTGCACGATAGTCCTGCGATTGATCATGGAACATGGATTGATGCACCATCGACTGATTTTGAAGGCAATCTCAGACCTGTTGGAGGCGGTGTCGATATAGGGGCGTATGAATATCGAGGTTTTGTTGACATTAAAGACGATAAGGGAACAGGAGTTTTTCCGAATGAGTTGCGGCTATTTCCGAGTTACCCTAATCCGTTCAATTCATCGACCGTGATTCAATTTGAATTGGCAAGAGCGGGAGAGGTTCGGTTGGTGGTGTATGATATGATGGGGAAGGAGATAATGCGATTGTTGGATGAAGAATTATCAGCAGGTCGCCATTCAGTGATATTACGAGGGGATGAACTGAGTAGTGGGGTGTACCTTTATGGTGTCAGAACAGGGGAAATGGTGTGTTGGGGCAAGATGATTGTGTTGAGGTAGCAGGATTTAAAAAGTGTTAGCATAAGGTTTTACTGCTGAGAGCAAAGAGACCATAAATCCTACCGTTCCCAAAAAGCTTTGACCACGAAGCTTACGAAGAGGACACGAAGACCACGAAGGAAAGATTTAAATACGTAGAAAAGCTGTGCTCTCTGTGGTAAAAGTTTTTAGGACAGGAGTTACGTGTCATTTATGATTAAAGCGTTAAATGTACGTCACTGTAAATAAAAATGTGAATCATATGAAACAAATCAGTTTGATTTTGACGACCCTCAAAAAGAAAGGATTAATAATGAAGACACCACACCAGATATTAAGACGTATTATTTGTACCTTGCTTATCCTGATAATAAGTACGGTAAAACTGGTGATTCCAGCCGAGAATGATAGTCACTTCATCATGGATGAATCCAGACGTGAGGCAACCGTAAAGATTACCTCAATAGATCAGATAAATTTTGCGGAACCACTCAATGTAGAATACTCGACTACCGCTTTATTTAGATTTTTATATGACTTTCCAAACGGTGTATCTTCTCTTTATTTAAACATCACGGCGAAATTTTTTCATCCTCCGTACCATGATGTATGGGTAGGCCAGAACATCGCCTTGAATCCATTCGAATCGCCGGTAGAGCTTAATTACTATGCTGATTTAGGAATATTGGGGGCATTATATGGTCAACAAATTATTGAGCTCTTTTTATATGCGACAGTATCGGATCAAATTCAAATTGATCCCCCTGTGACCTCCGAAGATCTATTCGTTCTCTATCCGGTGTCGCAAATAAAATTTAATGTCGAGAATGGGATCGATATCACCGAGTGGCCTCCCATGCCGCAAATGAACCCTGTTCAGCATAATTGGGTGTTAGCCACAGATCCGACATGGATATACAGAGGGTGTAACGTACCTAATGTGGATCTTGATAATTCCGCAAATCCTTTTTATATTGATAACACAGGCGTTGTCAAATATGGAGGTGATCTGGGGGCATGTACATTAGCGTCATGTGCAAATAGCATAAGCTGGCTGGAGACTCAGCATCCAGAGATAAATTCAGGATTAAATTTTAGGGAGAAATTGGATTGTTTAGATGAGATGATGACCAGAGATTTCTATGGAAACATGGGTGTTCGCGTGAAAGACATTATTGCCGGAACGTTGGACTTTATTGATAGTCTTAAACTTCCTATCAAGGTTAAGTTCCAGGCGTTAGATGTCACCGAACCGACGATTGATTCGCCAAATTCACAGTACGGTCATTCAGCGTCGAATGAAGGTGTTAATCTTGATGATAAAACAGCCAGTGCGAATCGAGTGTCCTGGGATTGGATCGTTAATGAAATGGAGGCTGGTGAAGATGTTGAATTAACCATGGGTTTCTGGGATGGCACTGGCTGGACGTACGCCCATACTGTTGTAGTGACAGGTGTTTCAAAAGACAAGAATGTTAAGAAATTAACATTCAAACATGATAAGGATCAGGAAAATCCGGGAGGACTGGAAGAAGTACAACTGGATGTGACGGATTGTCCTGGCGGTTGGTTGTCGACGAATTGGATGACGAATACGAACCTGGGAACCTGTTTTATCACCGATGTGATCTCCAAGAGTTATGATCCTGCGGTGACGTTTAAATCGACTGCAATCTCTCCCGATCGCTCCGAAATACCTGAAAATTTTAAATTATATCAGAATTATCCTAATCCCTTTAATCCACAAACGCGGATCACGTATAACTTGCATGAAGCATGTCATGTGAAATTGAATATCTACAATCTTACCGGCCAGGTTGTAGAAACACTGGTGAACAGCTATCAGACTGCGGGAGAACATAATGTTATATGGCAGCCGCAAGGTCTATCAGGAGGGGTGTACGTTTATAAATTACAGGGTGGCGCATACAGCGATATGAGGAAATTGATTTATCAGAAGTGATTGGTGAAATTCAGAGAATGTTAAAGATTAAATTGACGCAGAGAGGGGAGTGTATTAAAAGTTAATTTGTAGTGACGAATTTATTCGTCAAATAGAACATATCGTATGGGGTGATAAATTTCGCTACTACCTATTAGTTCATTTGACCTGTACTCAAAAATTTCTTATATTACCACCAGCTAATTTAGGAGGACAGGTCAATTGATACTATTACAATGTACTAAGTATCTTGCCTTGTGACTTTAAATACAGCCCCCACCGATAAAAGCTTCTGTAGTAAGTCATTTTTTTATAATTTTACATTTATTACTATCCTGCAACGAATTTTACAAATTTGAAAATATTGATTGACAATACAAAATTAATTATTTATATTTTTGTGGTTACCGTGTTAGTTGACATATGATGGGAAGTTGGAATAAGTTTGGCAGCACTTTTAAATCATTTAAGCTGGATATAGAACAGTAAGTCGCTTGAAATTCATTGAGTATAACCTTGACGGGGTTTAGCCGATGCCTTCATTCCCTGAATTGGTTTCAATATTTAAAGAATATTCGAAATTTACAATTGTAGTAGTTACGACTGCGTGGTATTTACGCCACTATCATGGTCCCATAGCGATTATAATTAAAGGATTCCTTTTCCTATTGTCTGTGGCTGGGATATTTTATTCGTTCAATGAAGTTGTCATGTTTTTTAATGGAATGTTTAATCGAATAGGAGTTACGGAATTAATTGCAAATCTTTTTCGTGTAAATTATGATAATGCGAATGGATTTGTGGCAGGTGTCTATTTTTCATTTTGTTTTTTTGTTTTACTCGATCAGGCTAGGCATGTAACTAATTAATTATTATATAGTAAGATTGTTAATATTGATTCAAAAAGATAGTTCTGGTGATAATTTTAATAAAAACATCATTCTGAAGGATTTTCCACATTCATGTTGGCCTATCTTCACAGACAAATTCCATTCCAGATGCTTCCTCTTGTAAAAATATTATCAATATTCGCTAGTACGAGTCGATATGTATAGGTTGATTTGATCCCTGCTTCGTTTCGTTTTGTCAAGTGTATTGTTTACATGTCATTGATTTTATTCATAATTTTTTATATAAAAAGCTTTGGACAACAGGTCAAAGATTTGAATAAAAAATCGATTAATTTCTAATCAATTATTGTATTTTGATATCAGACAGGATGAAAAATAATAAGAATCACATATTCTTAAGTTATAAAAGTGATCATGTGAACCTGGTTCGAAGAGTTGCTGAGAGGTTGAAGTCTGAGCAGATATCAGTTTGGATGGATGAATATGGATTACGTCATGATCAATTAGAGATATTTCAAAGAATAATAAATGAAGCGATTGATGACTCTGGATGGTGGGTTTTGTTTGTTTCGAAGCATTATATTGAATCTGATTATTGCTTAATTGAAGCTCAGCGAATACGAGAAAAACGATCGCCGGAAAAAGTTATCGTCTTCTTTTTGGAAGAAAGTGAGTCTTTCCGAAGCATTTTCCCGGAATTATTAGTAAATTGTTACTCTATAAAAGACGATGCAGGGGAAATATTTCGTATCTTACAAAGACATGGAGTCATCTCAAAGCTCATCGAACCTATTCAATTAGATGTCTCTGAGGAGGTTCATCAATGGCAAGTGATGGAAGCTGGTTTTGAGTTTAATAATTTTAATTGGGCCATTGTTCCAGGATCGAGGTTTCATCTGGCCGCCATGAATAGAAGTCATATGTTATCGTATAGTGGAGTTTTTCGTACGGATTTTCACGAATTCAGACGATCTTTAAATGGATTGGATGTATCTCTTTTTTTAGATTATGATATATTTAATGAATTTGATGCGGATTACATAAAAAGTAAAATATTGTCAGGTGAATTTGACCCGGTTCGTATTAAAAAATTTGATGATGATGATAGGCTACGTCACAAGGAAGAATTAAGACGATTCGGGTTCGAAGTAAAAAATGCCTACAAACGTATCACCATGAATACTGATCTTTATAAAATGATGCAAAACAAAATGTTAAATACTGATCCCGAGCCAGTCCTGCCTGAAATTGAGGAAATTGGGATTCATTTATTCTCAACGGTTGATCGTAATGTCGAATTTAAGCATCGTTTATTTACTTTCCGGATTCCTGCGATGGGTAAAATATATAGAGTCTATAAACTAGTCCTTCCTCATCCTCTATTTGATATAACTTTCAGAGTGAGATTCATTTTTTCATTTGAGGATAATTTTACTCAATTTTATAAATCAATACCATATTGCGACAGCCTGGTTAATTCGTTCAGGTGGATTTCAGATAAAAAATATGAAAACCTCGATAAAAATAAAATACTCGATGCAAGAAAAATTATTTTAGGAGATGGATAGGATGGATTATGACTTTTCAGCCTTGATTATCGAGGCTCAGCAAAAGATGCAGCGAGGATTATTAGAGCCAGCTATTCGCCCGCTAATAAATGCATTGGAATCATTTCCTTTAGGAAATGGTGCAGCTGATGCGTTATATTTAATTGGTATTGTACATATGGAGACTCTGGACGGCCATCGGTGTGAGATAAGTTGTCTGTTATCACATCGCTTGCGAGCCACGTTAATTGATCCTGACATTGAATTCAGAAACTTGGTAAATTTAACACGTGCATGTCTGAATCAAAAATCATTTAGCGAGGCATATACCTATGGTAAAATTGCCGAACAAATAGTAAAAGATGATGAAGACCTGATGGCAAACATGTTAACGGCTGGCATTTTTTCTGGTTTGGAGAAAGAGCTGGAAATATCCAGACGATATCATGAGTTACAGTTGAAATCTCCCACACATGCTGCAGGTGTGATTTCTATTATCGAAGGTAGGAGTAATATTAAAAGAACAAATAATTTGTCATGTGATGATTTAGTGGACAAATTTGAGAGCAATTTGAAGTCGGGAGATTTTGAAGATTATAAAAGAAATCTCAACGAGCTGTTACAGAAGCCGGATGGTATAAATTCCTGGAAATGTTGGAAAATACTCACAGAAATGCACATCGCCATGAAACCCGCGGATCCGAGTCAAGAATATCTCCGACTTCAAGAGATGGCAGGAGTTGCAGCGGCCAGTGGAAAGGCAATTGAATTTCATCCTAAAAAAGCTAAGGATAATCAAAAATTATGGCATTGGAGAGGAAATGCTCTGGGACAAATGTGTCTCTATGATATGGCTGTGGAAGCACTGCAAACTGCAGATAGTATTAAGCCAGGTAATAAAGATGTTAAAGAATCACTTGACTATTGTCGCGAAATGATGAGTTTATCGCCTGATCATGTATCGCGACCTGATTCTATGGCATGGCTGGAAAATCGCAGGAAAGAAATGATGAAAGTACGAAATGAGGTAAAAAGATGTCCAAAGTGTGGGTCTCACAGAATCCGTTTTCTCGGGTCTGATATGATCACCTGTGACCATTGTTATTATATTGGTCCAGTTAAAAGCGCATATGTCGAATTTTTCAAAGAATTCCTACTAAAAAAAGTGAATCATAATAAAATTGAAGGAGGTGATCGAATGACTCGAGAAGAAGCCGCAAAACTTACCAATGATGCATATAATGCTGTGGAACGAGGTGACTTTGCCGGTGCAAAAAGATTGCTCGAGAGAGCTCTTCAATTATGTGAAGATATTCCTGATACTCATAGTGAGTATGCATTTGTCCTTTCGACTCTTGGTGAATATAACAGGGCAAGGGATCATTTTTTACGTGCAATTCAATTATCTCCCTCTAATCCAAAGTTCTGGGTGAATTTAGGAAAATGGTATTTTGATCGAGAAAATTATTCAGAGGCACTTACCTGTATACTTCATGCTGAAAAACTAGATTCATCTTATCCTACGATTGAAGTGGCAAAAATGCATATAGCGAATGCAATGGGCGCCACTCCAGATGTAATAGAGGCTCACAGAAAAAAAGCTCTTGAACTGTATAACAATCGAGGACGCAGAGCCGATGGGAGTCCTTTGCAGCCAGGAGATATTGAAAAAATTGTATCCACAAATTACTCAGCGCCTAGTATAAGAACCACTTCGACAAGCGGTACAGGTTGCAGTATATTAATTGTAGTATTGTTATTAAGTATTTTGATAATATCGATATTAGTGCTTTAAGAATACTTGATTTTAAATTTAACAGATTTAAATGAAATTGTTGTTATCGATTTGATAAATATTATCAGAGAAATAGAGTTTTCATAGCAGATGAACAGAAATAAAAGTATTAAGATTGAATTGCGATACTAACATTGTTCGCTGGCAATAGTAGTGCATTCCCTTCATGGACTGCGAGGGATGTTATCGGTTGCACTCTAAAAATTATTATTGCAGCTAGTGTGCGTCGTTCGTTTTATCCATTCAACCGAGTTTTGCTCTGATGAAATCACATATCTCTTCCATTGCCTCGGTCGCTTCACGGAACATGGGGGCCAGGAGGGGATAGCAGTGAACCATACCGCTGCCTGACCTGAAGGTTACATCGACGCCGGCTTCCTTTGCCTTCAGGTAAAATTTCTCCCCATCTTCAAATAATTCATCGTCAGTACCTGAATTGATGAATATGGGGGGAAGTCCTCTCAGGTCGCCAAAGAGGGGAGAGATAAGCGGCAGGTCAGCCGGATTATCCCCAACATAATATTTGCTGAAAACGATCCAGGAATTGAGAGGCGCGACAGATCGCTTGTTCTTCGTCGAATATGAAGCACTCGAACATGTCAGATCGGTCCAGGGTGAAATTGCGACCGCGGCAGCAGGTAGCGGTAATGTCTGTTCCCTGATAGCCAGCAGAATGGCCAGGGCCAGGCCACCTCCGGCAGATTCCCCTGCAATGAGAATGTCTTTGGCTTTAAATCCTCTTTCGAATAGCGATTTATAGATTTTGATCGAATCGTCCAACGCCGCAGGGAACGGATGTTCCGGTGCCAGGCGATATTCATACACCAGATTTACATATCCGCTGTCCCTGGCAAATTTGGAGACGAATCCCCTGTGATCGTTGCATGATCCGGATACGTATCCTCCCCCATGGACATATAAGATTAATTTTTCAGGATCGGCACCAGCAGGAATGATCCATTCGGATTGTATGCCGTCGATATTTTCATCCTTGATCGTGATACCCTGTGGCAATTTCGCATATCGACTCGCGCCTTTTTCACATTGCTCTCTGAATTTTTCGATCGATGTATTGAAATCGAAGGTTTCCTTTTTGATTTTACCCTGTAAGAGATGTCTGTGCCGCATAATGAAATTGAAAATTTTACTTTTAATGCTCTGCATGATTTTATCCTGATTGAAATAAATTTTATAGATTAAATTCGATTACCTGAACTATTATTTTACCAGACACATGATTCACATTGAGCTGCATAATAAGGGGGACTGATCTATGAATCAGAAGTCTTCAGTCTGCGAATACAGTAAAAGAGCGCTGGGTCTTACTTTTTATGCCCGCTCAGACTTCTATTTCCAATTTTTCTCTCTTTTTCCACAGTCCTCTCGTGAAATCCGGGAAAGAAATCGGGCGACTCTTATTCGCCACCGATCGTTCAGTCAGCTCGGTGACGCAACTCCATGCTGCTGCATCGTAGACATCCATATCAGTCGGCGTGCCGTTGAGTAAGGCCTGAACTAAGCGATAATCCTCCAAATAATCCATGCCGCCATGCCCTGTGGTGAGGACCTTCTTGCTCAGGTTCTGCCATAATGGATGCTCGAATTCTTCTTTGTAGGTTTCCAGAGCTTCCCATTGATGTTGGGGACTCCTGCCTTCGATATGAATTCTATCCGGATACCCCTGCACGATGCCTTTCGTCCCCTGAAGCATGCTGATTCTGCTGTACGGTCGCGGTAAATTGGTGTCATGATAGAGTGTGATCGTGAGATTTTTCACCGTTTTAATCAGGCTGACGTTTACGTCGCCGAGTTTATACTGTTGTCTTGCATACTCATGGTCTGCTCCGAAATGATCGATCGCATAAAGATTCAATCCCCTTGCCTTGCTGCTCATGGATACGAGATAATCAAATTGATCACCGCGGTTGATATCCATGCACTGTGCTATGGGTCCGAGACCATGTGTCGGATACAGATTGCCATCGTATTTGATGGAGTGCTTAATCCGCCAGCGACCTTCATACATGTCGCCAAGCTTGAGTTCCCTCAAGTCGTGCAAGTACCCGCATTCCGCATGGATTAATTCGCCTAACAGATTACGCCGGACCATATTGAAGATCATCAGTTCGCGCCATCCATAGCAGCAGTTTTCCATCATGACGCAATGTTTCCCATATTTTTCAGCGGTCTCGACCAATTCCCAGCATTCATCGATCGTGACGGCGGCGGGGACTTCTGTCGCCGCATGTTTACCATTTTTCATGGCAGCGACACAAATGGGCACATGCCAGTTCCAGGGTGTCGACGTGAATACCAGATCAAGTTCCTCCTGTTCACACATGCGGATGAAATCGTATTCATTGCGAAAATAGCCGGTCGGCACAGGGCGACCAGCGTTGGCAACCAGTTCCTGCATCTGTACGACTTTATCTTCGACGATGTCACAAATAGCCTTGATTTCAACATGCTCGATGTCCAGGAAGTTTCTGACATGACTCGAACCTTGCATACCGACGCCTACGAAGCCTATTCTAACTTTTTCCATAGGTGCGATATTCGGAAGTCCGGGCGAGGTGTTGAATTTTTTTGAACAATTTAAGATATCCGCACCAACCATCATCGTCCCGATTCCGGCCAGGGTTCCTAACTTCAAAAAATCGCGGCGATTAAATCTTGAATCCTTTTTATTCATAGATTTTTCCTTAAAGAAGAATGAATGAGTTTTGTATTCGAGTGAGGGTAATGGTCCTAATTTACGGAAATTTTTGAGATATGTCAAGATGATTTAGGGATTGTAAGGGAGTGGGATTAGTAAAAAATTGACACGGAGACCACGAAGAGGACACGAAGCACGAAGAAAAGCTTGAACCACAGAGAGCATCCCGCAAAGCGGGACAGGCAACGGACACAGAGCCCCATTCCAAAAAAGCTTAAACCACGAAGCACACGAAGGAGGCACGAAGACCACGAAGCCACTCCCCACTACCAAAAAGATTGTAACCATCGAGAAAACAGAGGACACAGAGCCCAACTCCCAACCACACAAAGAATTAAATATAAATTAAAATATTTAAAATATTTTATATAATAATTTTATTAACCTTTTGTGGTGGTGTGGCGTGGGGCTTCGTGTCCTTCGTGTTTATTTTTTTTCTTCGTGTTCTTCGTGTCCTATGTTTTTAGGGTTGTGGGGGGCTCTGTGCCCTCTGTGTCCTCTGTGGTTCAGGCTTTTCTTCGTGGCCTTCGTGCCCCCTTCGTGTGCTTCGTGGTTTAAGCTTTTAGGTGGTGTGGGCTCTGTGCTCTCTGTGGTTCAGGCTTTTCTTCAAATTCAAAACTTTTGTTCGTGTCCACGGCTTTTTTTGAACATTTCACTTAACCGCCACCACCAGCATTTCAAAATCCTCAGTCGTCAATTGATCGTTCCTGCTGAATGCGCCGAGTTTCGCTCCGAATATTTCGACTGTTTTGAAATCCAGCGATTTTAAAAGCCAGGTAATTTCGCAGGGCACATAGTATCGTTCGTTAGACTCAATCGATCTTTTATTTCCTGCGTCATCCACAAATTCCGTTATACTATGATCGCGAAACGTCATCAGGTTGAACTTATTATTATGATAAGATGCGACATCCTCTTTCTGATCGGCGGCATGGAATTGCTTAATCGAATGAAAGAGCGGGAAAAGGCCATTGAGGCTGGTGAAAATCAATTTTCCCCTCGGTTTCAAAGCCCTGGCAGCGTTTTGCAGGATTTGATAGTTCATCTCATCGGTCTCCATCAGCGTAAAACCTCCCTCACATAGCATGATTACCAGGTCAAAGGTATTGTTAAAATGTGGCGTTCTGGCATCATGCTTCTTAAACTCGAGGGTAAGCGACTGCGCCGCGGCTTTTTGTCGGGCACGTTTTAATTGTGCCTCGGACAAATCGATCCCCGTGACCATGTAGCCTCGTTTAGATAATTCGATGGAATGCCTCCCTGTGCCGCATCCGATATCGAGTATGTTTTTCGTCTTATCAAAGTTAATTTCTTTCTCTATGAAATCGCATTCACCGATCGTACCCTGGGTGAACGCCTCGTTATCATAGTGTTCGGCATAATTTTCGAAGAGTTGTTCATACCATTGTTTCATATATTTGTTCTCCTGTCATGTCTCTGCCGGTGATAGCCGTCCCCTAAAGGATTTAGACTTTCCTGCTCAACGCAAGTACGAATTATTGAATTAATATTTTAACGTCCCCACCTGGCTCGAAAACCTCTGACATCGACATGCACAAAGGGGCCATGGTTGTGGGTCTTTTTATACCTTCCCAATCCGCCTATAAAGATTTTATACCAGGATTGTTCGTACATTCGATCGATAATCTCATACAAGATTGTCGCATCTCTATAATCTATTGTGCCATCCTTATTCAGGTCGTCCATATTGCCATCTTTTGGATCTTCGTCTATGAAGATATCCGCAGCGCCTCCCCAGAGATGATAACTGTATTTCACATTTCCAATGGCTTTATTATAAAACGGGGTGCGGTAACCACTCATGATATGCAATGTGTTACAGTGGTAGCCTGTATCATTTAATTTTGTGAGAATTAATTCTAATTTTAAAAGGAGTCGCTCTTTAAGTACAACGTATTTTGGGTAGTCACCATTTTGTTTGCAGAGGAACTGTTTTAGTTTAAAGTGGGGTGCAATGTATGTTTCTTCCATTTCTCTTGTGACCTCGATGAAACCTTTGGGCGGTTCGTAAATGGATAATTTTTTTAATGATGCGGACGGGTATTTACCTATTCTGTAACCGTTTAAATATTCTCCCTGCAGTTCTTTATAAGGAACCATGACAAAGACATTTAAAATGATGGAATCAGGTGATTGAGGGTGTATTATGGTAATTGGGTACAGTCCCTTTTCTGAAGGTGCCAGCCACTGCCATCTGTTCTTTGCTTTGTGAACGATCGTTCCCTTTCTTGCTCGCAACACGAAAGTCTGGTTTTTGTCTTTGTCTAATGCCTGCAAGGTGATTTTTTCTCCGGGAAGAACAAAGACCCCCATGATATCATAAGGAATAATCTCTTCATTAAATTTAACGGAAAAACAGGCTTTCCTGGATGAAAATCTGACATCGGCGTAAATTAGAGAGGTTAGCATGAACAGGTATATCGGAATAAGACATGGAAAATAGAGATTACCATGATGAATTCGTTTTATGAACGCGATCATTCTTTAGACCCCATAAAAGGTAATTGCCGTCATACGATATCCATTCCTAAAGTCCGGGCGGTTCCTCATTGAGTGCTTCCTGCAGCAGTCTATCTCGGCCATAAATATCGTTACGGAATTGTATCGTACCATTTTCGTTCGCCCATGCGGTCCAGTACAGAAGGTGGACTGGTATAGGCTCTGGTAGGGATACGGTTTGTTCTATCCATTTGTTGATTGTAGCACGAATTTTATCGGGATTCCATTTTGGATCTCCACGCAAGACATATTCTGCCAATTCCACGGGTTTTTCGATGCGAATACAACCTGAACTAAACGTACGCGTGGTCTTCTGGAAGAGTTCACGCGAGGGGGTGTCGTGTAGATAAACATTGAATTGATTCGGAAACATAAATTTTATGCGACCGAGAGCATTATTAGGTCCTGGATCCTGGCGTAACCTGTAGGGGAAATTACTAGCGGATAGCTTTGACCAATTTATTGTGCCAGGATTAATCTCTTGTGTGTCAGCACCCCAACCCTGGAAGACCTTCATATTTTGCTTGAATAAGTAGGTAGAATCTGTGCGGATTACGGGTAGTTTATCCTGAACAGCAATATTTGGAGGAACATGCCAGTAAGGACAGAAGACCAGGTAGGTCATTTTATCACTGAATACAGGCGTGCGTCTATATTGTTTTCCTACAACAACTCGCATCTCTAATACTAATTGATTATCTTCAATTACCTCTAATTCAAAATTCGCAATGTTAACGAGAATATATCTTTTACCGAGATCCTGAGGCAACCAACGCCAGCGTTCCAGGTTTACTTTTATCTGATTTATGCGATGTGTAACAGGAACGTTGAGAGCTGCCAGGGTTTCGACACCTAAAACGCCGTCCTCATCCAGGCCATGTCGTTTTTGAAACGTTCGGATAGCAGTTTCTAGCTTATCATCGAAAAATTCTTCCGCAGCGGATAGGTCTCCAGTATAATCTCCGGTCGCAATTAATCTGTCACGCAACAGGGTAACTCGTCTGTCGTAGTTCCCTTGCTGCAGTTTAGGACCTTCCGGGATCACGGGCCAGTTGCCTTTTTCTGCGATTTCCATGTATCGTACATAAGCGTCTCTTAGTCTGGCGTATCCGGATTGCGGTGGTTTCAGACCATTTAATGCCTCATTTATTTGGTTAGTCTCGAGCGCGTCTTGCAGTATTGCCGCCAGGTCTGTTTCTCTGCGGTTTGCAAACCATTCAGAGTCAATTGTTTGGGGATTGATGCGACCTGCTAACAAATGTGAGCCATAAATTAAAAAGGCATCAGTAAGCAGCAACTCAAGGTCGACGAGTCTGCGGTTGTTGAATGATCCGTTTTTTTTATGATTCTCTCTTATATTTTCCAGCACTGTCTTGATTTTATCCAGATGATAATCTTTCGTTCGGAGGCCTTCATTGTCAGCTTGTAAAATCGATTTGATGAATGACTCGACCTGTGGCTGGAGTCCGTCATCATTAATCCAGCCAGGCTGGTAGACGCGACGTTCGTAGAAAATTGGCAGCATGACTGACGAATATATAAGCTCATCTCCGATACTGATTTTGTTAGGTATTTCAGCCGCTTCGATGCGATTTCTTAGCAGTTCACTTACCTGGTCAGGTACAGATTGAGCTGTTTCTGGTTGAGTACTGCATGATCCATGGAAACACAGCAACAATATACCAAAGACGATAGATCTATACATTGATACGACCTCCAATAAACGCAGATTTTAAAGTGGTGGATAGCTTTTCTTTCTTCGTGCTTTCGCTTTGCAGAATGGTCGAACGCTTTTTAGCGGTGTCCTTCGTATTGAAAAGCTAATCCCCATTTTATTTTAAAAATAGAACCTTCCTCATTTGTGAACCGAAATCGGTCTCCAGCCTGGTGTAGTAGACACCTGATGGGTAATTTCCGGCATCCCAATGGATTTCATGCACACCAGCCGCTTGCTTATCAGAGACCAAGATGGCTATGTTTTGTCCCAACGTGTTGAAGATGCTTAGTTGTACATGGCTGGATCCTGTGAGCTGATAGCGGATCTTCGTCTGCGGATTGAATGGATTCGGATAATTTTGCATTAATTCGAATAATAATGCTTTTTTAAGCGCGCAATCGCTCTCAACCCCAGTCTCCGTCGTATCATAGGAGACGAATCGGACCGCATCCGCCACGATATAAGTACCGATGGTTGCCGCTTCGGAGATGATCACTGCGTCCGATATATCGCCATAAAATTTATAGGTGCCGATAAACGACCAGGTGGAACCGTTATTGACCTGATTGATGCGAACCGTATCCACGCCATCTTGATGATGTATGATGAACGGCGTATCCGCACAGCGATTAGAGGCTGCTACCCACCATCCGAAGACATCATACGTTCCTTGTGTGGGCAATTGAGGAGTAAACATGGCGTAAGCCTCTCCCGGACCTCGCTGGTTGAGCATCGATGGCGATTCGCCCCAGTATCCGGCGTTAGCCGTCGGGAACCATCCTTCTCCTGCAAGTTTACACAAGGCTGTATCGGCGGTATCGATGATTTTTTCGAACAAGGGTTCTTTAGCTAAACCCAGTGAATCGAAATGGGTAATTGCAAAAATTGTGGGCACCGCTCGCTGTTCCGATGGTGAGTTCACGTAACTGTCACCGATCGCCATCTGTGTCGATCCGCCGCCGTCGAGGTTCATGGCTTCGACGCAGCCCAGGCTGATCATGATATCGGCGAGCTCGATAAGGCTCACCCCCTCGCTGATGCTGCTTTGTCTGCCATCGGCGACGAACATGATCACATGATTTTCGGCCGTGTGGCCGATTGCCGTACGCGGATCGCGATTATCATATCCGACGCCTGAACCCCAGAATATTTCTTCGTCGTAGGTGATTTGAGTCGAACCATTCTTTACCAACGTGGGACCACCACCGATTCCGACCAATATTTCGGAAAATTCCTGGCCGTCATTTTTGATCGGTGCAGGCTCAGGTGTGGGATCATTATAGCTATATGGTATCGGAGTTTCATAGCGGTAGAGTCCGCTGAGCGAATTATCGAAGTGGTAGATCCAATCGACAGATAACTGATTCAGTGTATCGACGCTGAACAGGCTGCGAATGACCGGATAGGACTGACTGTTACGGGTCAAGGCGGAGACATTTCTTGCCTTCACTTCACCGGGGTAGATGACGGATGAATAGGAGGTGGAGCCTCCGAAGAAACCGCCGTTAATGGCAGCGTAAGCTCCGACGTCATCTACGATATCGGGAACCCTGTCACTGTGCGCGACGATGTAAGGTCGTACAGCAAGCGTCGTATTATCCAGGACGACATCCAGATAAAAAGCCTGTAACTTCGGCGTATTTCTCGTACCTTTGTAAAGTTTTACACCTTCAGGCAGCTCGCTATTCGTCTGCTCAATCCAGGTAATCGTCTGCGCGGATAGTGACGTTACCATGAATAGCAGTAGAAGGACAATGGTGTGTAATTTCATGTATATGTTCTGTATGGTTAATAAGGTGGATTTAGGTAAATATAAATGATTGATCTGGAAATGTCAATGAATAATTTTGGGGGTTATGGAAAAGCATGAACCACGAAGCTCACGAAAAAAAGTTCTCCACCACTGAGAACACCTAGACCACAGAGCCCTACCCACAACCCTAAAAAAAATTGGACACGAAGCTCACGAAGAGGACACGAAGACCACGAAGAAAAGCAATGACTTGAAGATCACAAAGCCCCGTAACCCACATCCACCTAAAGAAAAATAATTTTTTAAATAAAATTCTTCAAGGGGATGTGTGGTTGGGCTTCGTGGTCTTCATGTCCACGTTTTTATAAATCAATCAATCACTCTCTGCATCCAGCTCCTCCAACAATTCTTCCCCTTTATCGACTTGCAACGAAACCAAATAATAGAACACCTGGTCTAATTTACGTTGCAACT
>JAFGOE010000073.1 GCA_016926625.1 Candidatus Zhuqueibacterota bacterium | reverse complement strand
TACATCCCCCTCGTTCCCCCTTCAAAAGGGGGAGGCGCGATGGGCGATGGTTTGGCGCATAGCGTGGCCCCACGTGCGACGCACACCAAAGGTGCATCGCACGGCCCAGCCCCGAAAAGCCCCCTATTTCTAAATTTGCCGCCACTTTATTAAAATTTTACTGGAAATTGTCTGCGTTTTCATCTATATTCTTAGTGTGTACCTGATAGGTAAGAACCTGAAACGGATCAATGGCCACTTGACAACGTACATTTCTCTACACTTCAATCGTTAATAACTACTTATAACCAGGTTTCGCTATTTATAATTTTTCTACTCCGATTATGATTTATCTTATGCTTCTATAAACGTAATGAAACTCAAACTGAACCGCGATCCTTAAACAAATGGATGCATCCGTTTTATTCGGTGCCAAACCTCGATCCTCAAATCATTACAAATCGAATCCTTGACAATCCGGTCTTTGTAACTGGAACTTGAGTAAGTCGCATCAGGCAGAAGTTAACGATACTTAAACAAATAAAAATATATTTTGACTGAATGCTGCGGACACAAGGTTCATTTTCCTGGAGTATTCAGTATGATAAACTTTTAGAGGAATATCGCCATGAAAATCATTTCATACATCGTGCTAACAATCATAATTCTGATCCTCCTCCCTATCTCCCTGCAGGGACAGGGGATGATCGCGACCATCACCCAGCCGGTGGAGACGGAATTCGGGATCTATACGCCGATAGCGGTGGATATAACGCCCGCCTGTAATCCTTACGTGGTGAATGATAATTTTTCCAACGTCATCAATTACCATGATTTCACATTCACCGCTGCAGAGGAGAGTCTGCTCAGCCAATACGAATTCGTCGTGTCGCCAAGACGACTCGAAGGCGGTACCGGTTATCGTGAAATCTATGATGTCTACAACGAATGCCGTGATATGAATATACCCATCTTCGTCACCACGGACGCCGTGCTGCATACGTTTCACCTCTGCTTCGACTACATTCTGATGACCATGGAAAAGCGTAAATTTGTACCCGACCTGAATACGTTGCTTACGGAGATGATCATGACGACACACGACTATCATGCCAACGCGACCGATGGATCCGTCCTAACGGCACTTAAACGTAATCTCGATTTCCTGATTACCGCAAAGAAATTGCTCGATCCGTGTTATTCGCCTCCGACCTATGATAATCCTCTGTACGATGAAGAAATCGCACTCATCATGAACGCCGTCGGATTTATCGAATCGCCGATATACGAATACCTTGAGGATTACAGCCAATATCTGCCGCGCGGGCATTATACGAAAAGCGACTCGCTGAAACAATACTTTCGCTCCATGATGTGGCTGGGCCGAATGATCTTCAGTGCCGATCCATCTTGCGGACTGGATGAACCCAACAGAACGATGACGCGAAGCGCTATCCTGCTAATACATGCGCTTGGTTCCGTCGCTACGCCACAGGGATTCGGCCTAGATCTGTGGGAGAACATCTACGCCCCAACCGTCTTTTTCGTGGGTAAAAGTGATGACATCAATTTCTATCAGTACATACCGATCATGGAACTCGTCTATGGATCCGATTATCAAATTCTTTCACCCGACCATTTTGCGGACGACGATGAATTGGACGTTTTCCTGACTCACGCCCTGCAGCTGCAAGGTCCCAAAATCGCCTACCCATTTCAGACACAGGGCTTTCGGTTTATGGGACAACGGTTCATTCCGGATTCCTATGTCTTCAGTGAATTGACCTACGATCGTATTCCGGACACCCGATATTTCCCGTACGGCCTGGATGCCATGGTCGTTCTGGGATCGGCGCTTTCAGAAGTATTACTTGGGGAGACAGGCGATATGGATGCCTATCCGTCGTACCCTCCGAAATTAGCTGCTCTAAAAAGTGAATTCGCAACTTACGCAGAGAATCAGTGGGCGGAAAATATATACTGGAACTGGCTCTACTCTCTGATGCCGCTTCTGTTCCAGAAGACAGAGGGATATCCGAATTTCATGCGCAATCCGGCCTGGGCGTATAAGGAGCTGGCGGCAGCACTCAGTTCCTGGGCCGAACTGCGCCACGATACCATACTGTACGCTAAACAAAGCGGTTCCTGGACCGGCATCACCCCAAACGCCATCATGCAGCAGGGGTATGTGGAGCCGAATCCGCATCTGTATGCACGACTCGCCTCGCTAGCCGATTACCTCATCGAGGGACTGCGAGGGTACGAGCTTCTGTACGACGATTTCGAATCTCGAATGATTAAACTGCACGACCTTCTCGTCCGACTTAAAACCATTTCGGAAAAAGAGCTCACGAATACGAGTCTATCGCCGGAAGATTACGCCACCATTACTGAATTCGGTGCAATCATTGAAGACATCGTTCAATTCGAGAGTGACTACGGAAACATGGGACCTGGCTTTGATGCAGAAGATAATATGCCCGTCATTGCGGATGTGCATACAGTCGGAGGAACTGGCCCGACCATGTTTCTCGAAGAGGGTGTCGGTTATCCGCTCTGCATCTATGTAATCAGCCCTGTCGAAGGACAGTTAAAAATAACAAAAGGCGCCTGTTTCTCGTATTACGAATTTGTGAAAGTCGGAGAGCCACGACTGACCGATGAAGCGTGGCGCGACATGCTGACATCCGATGAACCACCCCTTCACCCCTGGTGGACCGGCCGTTATGCCGCCATCGAACAGGCATTGATCAACGATCGACCCGAATTCCATCACTGGTCGACATTTGATACATACACCCTCGACGTGCAGGTGACACCGGATGAACCCGAAATCGGGGATACGATTACCGTTTCAGTCTCCACTATAGCGGGTCACTGGTATGAACTATCGATTCCTCATCTCAAAGTGACTTTAGCGGACGGTAATATCCTGAACATCGATGATTTCGCACGCGCTGAAGAGCATTATGAAACGAAGTTCTCCAGTCAGCACTTGCCCGAGGGTCAGATGTGGCTGCAGATCGATGCGAAGTTCGTCGATTTCTTCGAATCACCGATATCCTTTCGTACCGGTTTCTATTTAGAGAATTCAACCAATGTCCCTTTCGAAAAACCTTCTGCTGTGCCGGCGCGCTTATTTCTGGCACAGAATTATCCGAATCCCTTCAACTCCAGCAGCATCATCCATTATTATCTGCCACAGCCGGCTAAGGTCGAGTTGACCATCTATTCGGTAACAGGAGCGCTGGTCAGAGTGTTAGAGAATTCTCATCGAACATCAGGGGAACACACAACGCTGTGGGACGGCATGGATAAAGAGGGTGCTAAAGCAGCGTCCGGCGTGTATATTTTGACTCTAAGGGTTGGAGATATAAGACTCTCGCGGCGTATGGTATTGCTGTATTGAGATGAGATATTAATTGTTTTGTTTATTTTGAGGTGAAAATAGTCTGATTTTCCACGAGTTTCAGCTGAGCTGAAGAGCATTAGCTGAGTTGCTATGAGCATAATTGAGTTGCCACGAGCTGAAGCTCGTGGCAATTCAGTTTGTTTGTGTGGCGAGTCAGCTGAAGTTCGTGGGATAGATGATCCCACTTAAAAAGTTTTGAAGGGCTTTAGCCTTAAGGCTATGCACGAATATTTGTATCGGGGCTGAAGCCCCTGTTAAATGCAGGTTTTTTATATCGCTGTCCACGAGCTGAAGCTCGTGGCAATTCAGTTTGTTTGTGTGGCGAGTCTGTTGAAGCTCGTGGGATAGATGATCCCACTAAAAAAATTTTGAAGGTCTTCAGCCCTGTGGCTATGCACGGGTATTTGTATCGGGGCTGAAGCCCCTGTTAAATGCAGGTTTTTTATATCGTTATCCACGAGCTGAAGCTCGTGGCAACTCAGCCGATTCCAGGAATAAACAAGTTAAAGCTAGTAGAAGCTCAGATACTGAACGGGGATAATAGTCAGCTAAAAAGCTTAAAGATGCGTCTTAAAATGATGGATAGAGCGAATAGAGCAAGAGATTTTCGGACTTTTAAGCCTGAGAAATTTAATCGAAAAGAATCTGGTTAAAAATCTATTTTGAGATTGAAGGGGTATTAATATTTAATGACCCAGAGATGAAGCCTTTTATCGTCCTTTTGAAGGATTACTTTCCATGAGTTTTCGGTGAGCTTCAAAAGCATGACCTGAGTTGCCACGAGCTTCAGCTCGTGGAAAAGCGAAAATAGCAAATATAATCCGGGCTTTTAAGCCCGGGTAATATAATTGAATGACATCTAATTAAGAATATATTTTTCAATTCTCGGGATATCGGTATCTATTCTGACTCAGGGCTGAAGCCCTTTATGGATTCCTGGAAAATCGCTGTCCACGAGCTAAAGCTCGTGGCAATTCAAATGAGTTTCGGTAATGGTCGGCTGAAAATTTTCAAGATACAGTTAGATATGTGGAAACAGCAAGACTTATTCTGCCTTCTAAGACTAAAAAAAATTATTCAACTATAACTATTGGAACCATCATGAAACGTATATTCATTTTTTTCTGTATTTTTATAGCACCGGTTCAATCGATGGCATTAGCCGAAGCGGTCGTTATGCGCATCGATTATCAGAGCCTGGAATTTAAAAAGGCATACTATATTGACGAAAAGACCATCACTTCACCCCTACTTCCGACGAGTCAGCACTATCATGATATCATCTTAAATATCGTCCCGGCAGGTGATTTTGGGAGTACGAAAATGCTGAACGCTCGTGATAATAACCTGATTTATGAAGCAGAGACATTTTGGATGGGTGGTGGCGACCATATTTTCCCCGGCGAAGAGTATGAATACCATCCCGACCAGAGCCTGCCCGGCATCGAGGCATTTGACTATTTCGATGTCGCGGATTATTTCTTTTCTATCAAGGACTATTCTTATCTCGAAGACGCCTGGGACATTGCAGCCGATGTGCCGCTTCCGGGCGACTTCGATTCTTCTCGACGAGTCGGCGTGCTCGCCTATCTTCATTATTTTACTGTCGGCGAACACGATCCGACAACGGCCGAATGGGTCTTTATCATCTACACGATGCCGGAAGATCTTTCAGATAACCGGAATTTTCGTTGGATCGATATCAGCAGCAATTTACCACCATTCGGAGCACGCCATATTCATGCCATCCAGCCGCATTCTTTTTTTGGCGACTCAGCCTGGTTAGGAACAGATGCCGGCCTGTACGCCACAACTGACGGAGGCGACGTGTGGCAACAAATAGACTTTGATGCCCGTCCCGATGTGTCCGTATCTTGTCTGGCTGCACTACCCAATCCGCTGGTAAACTGCTTGTGTTCCATGATCGCCATGGGTACCGATGAACCGATAACCGGAGGGACTACTTCTCCTGGTCGAGTCTTCAGGAGTTTGATCGATGGAGAAGATTGGGAAAATTTAAACGCTCCGGATACGGCCGTCACCGCCGTCGCGTTGCATCACTGGAATCCCTCTATCATGTACGCCGGATTCTACAATAAGAATCTCAATATTGGATCGCTGCATCGATTTAACGATAAGAGTGGTTGGCATATAATCAAGTTTTATCACGATGAGACCTATGATGATATCCGAATAAACTGCATTACCACCAATTTGGCGGATACGAACACGATCTATTTAGGGACTAATAAAGGATTGTTTTACACGACTGATTACGGCGCTAACTGGACCCGCACCATGGAATCGTTTGATATCGTTTCCATAGAGATCGATCATTTAGGGAACGGGTACGCCATTTACGCAGCGACCAGCGGTCGTAGCAAATCGGACGGTATCTATTGGAGCATCGATAACGGCGCGACCTGGGAGGTCGTCCATTGGCGTACCGATATCATCACGTTGAAGCGATTGCCGCGTGAGCTGCTGCACCGTTCTTTCGTTGCCAATAAATTTTACATGGTAACGGCGGATCAGGGAGTATTCGAAAGCTACGATGCCTGTCGCCATTTCTATCCCATCAATCAGAATTTACCTACAGGGGAGTTGACCTGCCTTGGTGTGCATAACAGTAAATCCGGTCAGCTCTATCTCGGCACAGTCGATGGCGTCTACAAATACACACCTGTTGCGTCGCTGCCTGATCTGGCAATTTCTAACGCTGATCTTGCCTATTGGCCGCCTAATCCGCAAGACGGGGCATTAGTTGAGATCTTTGCGACTATCCACAACCGTTCGGATATCGACCTCTACGATATCGAAGTAAGCGTGGTAGACAATGCCGACGGCTTGCTCACAGTGATCCAGCCCATCGATACGGTCATTATCGACTACCTGCCACCGCTGTCCGAACATACCATCCGCGTCGAATGGTATCCGACTCAGCAGGAAGGTGTTAACCTCATTTTTGTCGATGCCGACCCAAACAACCGTATCCAGGAATACAACGAAACCAATAATCATGCTGTTATTCAGATTGAACTATCCACGATTCCGATCATCGGCAAATGGATCGATATTTCCAACAACATCGTGCAGCCTTACGTCAATGATATAGCGATCGATCCTTTCAATGGCGAACAGTTGTACCTGGCGACCGGTGAGGGCGCATATGACAGACCAGCGAAAGATGGTCAATGGCAACCCATGAAATTCGCTGATTATACAAATATCCATATCACACAGATAGAAGCAGGGTTTCATCCTGTATTGGATTGGACAACACCGACGATTCTGTTAGGGACCGGCGAATATTCGGATATCCC
>JAFGOE010000015.1 GCA_016926625.1 Candidatus Zhuqueibacterota bacterium | reverse complement strand
ATCCTGCACGGACTGGAGAAAGGGGCCGATGATTATGTGACCAAACCGTTTCGGCCGCGTGAAGTGATCGCTCGGGTGAAAGCATTATTACGTCGCCATCATCGGGGTGAAGACGAAGTCTATCGACTCGATAATCTTACAATTAACTTCTCACAGCATCATGTCGCCATCGCCGATAAAACAATAAATTTGACTCCTAAAGAGTTGCTACTGTTAATCGCACTGATCAATGCAAAAGGCCGGGTGCTCTCGCGTGATCAATTGCTGGATAAGGTTTGGGGATTTGATTATTATGGCGATCCGCGTACGGTGGATGTTCATATACGAAGACTGCGTGAGAAATTAACCGATCATGCCCACTTAGTGGAAACCGTGAAGGGATTCGGTTATCGCATTAAAGCAGAGAATAAAGGTGAGTAATCTATGTTCAAAAAATTTAAATGGAATTTTGTCATCGTTTTTATCACGATGTCGATCATTGGCTTTTTCATCTTTGACCTGATCTTCTATTATAGCATTAAAAAATATATGTACGATGAGACGTTCCGGGAAATGGAGACCAAAACCCGTCTCGCCGTCGCATTACTGGACCAACGAGACCTGGCATCGTTACCCCCGAACAGTCCTGAACTTTACGATCTTACTTATCATCTCAGGCAGATTTTAAATACACGGGTTACCATCATCGATACAGCCGGCAACGTACTCACGGATTCCGATGTCGCTCGCGATAAGGTCGTATTAATGGATAATCATAGCGATCGAAATGAAATAATAAGAGCCAGACAGAATAAGTGGGGACAGAGCTATCGCAAAAGCGACACCCTGGATCGGAATATATTTTATACTGCTTTCCTGTTAACGAGTCAAGGCAATGCAACCGGCTACTTGCGTCTGGCATACTATGCGCAGCATTTCGAAGAGTCGCTGACCACAGTAAAAATTCTCATGTTCGCGGCCAATCTGGTCGGATTGCTGCTATTGTCGATCATCGCTTACTTTTCAGGATCATGGCTCGTTTATCCGATTTCTCGGATCGTTCGGAAGACTCAGGAGATATCATCAGGAAAATTCGATATGACTTTCCCTGTAAATCGCACGGATGAGATCGGCGAATTATCAAGGAACCTGAACCATTTGACGGGGAAACTTAAATCCCAGGTTAATGAGATCAATGACGAACGTCTTAAATTACAACATATTATCAATAATCTTCATATCGGCGTCCTCGTCGTCGATCAGGACCATCATATCATCCACTCGAATCCCGAGATCGCACGCATCCTTGGTATGGACCCGGAAGAATTCGAAAACAGAACCATACTCGAAATTATCCGCGATAATCATTTCCTGAAAACTATCGAGCGTACACTGCAGGTAAAAGCGGAAGAACGAGGGAAACTGGAATATTTCAATGGCGGGGACAGAATATTTTTATCCTTCACCGTAACACCGTTCACATTGATCGGAAACGATCGATGGGGTGCTCTCGTGCAGCTTCAGGACATCGGTGAAATGAAGAAGCTGGAGGCCATTCGACGTGATTTTGTCGCTAACGCCTCGCATGAACTGAAGACTCCCCTTACTATCATCGTGGGCTACACCGAAACGATCATGGAGAACGCAAAAACGATACCGGCGACGTTAATGAAATTCATCAGGAAAATAAGGGAGCAAGCACAGCGGATCGAATTTCTTATCGCCGATTTATTACAGATATCGCAACTTGAAAATGATATCCCATTAGAATTTATAACAATTGATCTCATACCTCTGGTGAGAGAGATCGTTGAGGAGTTTACGGAACAGTCGGACCAGAAGTCGATACGCTTACGAATAGAATCAGAGATACAGCATGTTAAAGTTAAAGCCAATCCCGAACTGCTGCGTATTGTACTTAATAATCTGATCGATAACGCCATCAAATATACGTCGCAGGGTGGTGAAGTGAGTGTAATCGTACACCCGTCAGGCAATGACAGCGTACGAGTTGCAGTCGCCGACAATGGCATCGGTATCGATCCGAAATATCATGATCGAATTTTCCAGCGATTTTACCGGATCGATAAAGCCCGTTCACGTACACTCGGCGGTACGGGATTGGGATTATCCATCGTGAAACACATTCTGGAACGGCACGGCAGCCAGATCAGAATTGAAAGTGAGTTGAGTAACGGAAGCCGTTTCTGGTTCGACCTGAATCGAAGTTGATCTATTGAATTTCTTGTTCTTCCATGGATTTTCATCCGATTTACGATTTAATTTAAATTTAATCTCATCGTAATCATTCTGTAATATGAATTAGGTAATTTGGGATGTAAAAATTACCAAAATCATGGAGGAATTATGAGATTCAAGTCGCTCTTATTAACCACTACATCAGTCGTAATGTTGTTATGGAACACAAATTCGAATGCTCAATCGACTTCTAAAATTGACGGGGTCGCATTCGCTGATTATTATTACAATATTAAGAATAATGTATCAGTGGAAAAGGATCGAAATGCATTTGCGCTCAGGCGTTTCTATTTCACATTTGAAAACAATATTTCGTCTGATCTTAAAGTTCGTTTTCGTCTGGAGTCGGAACATGACAAATATGGAACATCTGCAAAGATTAATCCCTTTGTCAAACATGCATATTTGGAATGGTCAAATTTAATTCCCAGACACAAGCTATATTTAGGGATCGCCGAGACCAACGCATTCAAAAATTCTGAAGAATATTGGGGCTATCGTTCGATCGAAAAAACGATCATGGATCTTAACAAAATTAGTTCTTCAGCCGATATGGGCGTTGCCATTAAAGGCGATTTAATGGGCGATCTGGTACATCACTGGTTGACAGTTTTCAATGGTACGGGTTACGGTTCCGCAGAGGTCGATCGGTTTAAAAAATTCGGTTACGCGTTGTGGATCACCCCGGCTGAAGGACTGATACTGGAGGGTTATGTTGATTATGAAAATCAGGACCCGACAGGTGCTCAAACGGCATCTAACCTCAGTTCTGCCAGAGATTACATCGCTGCCGAAGGTTATAAAACGATGAAAGGTTTTATCGGTTACAGTACATCCTTATTCACCGTAGGTACGGAAGCGTTTTGGCGTACAAATGAAAAATCGGGAGTCAAAAATGTCAGTATGGTTCATGATGATAATACCGGTGACTATTCGATAACGAGTTCAACATCCGCGGATGTCAAGCGTTTCGGTTATTCAGCATTCGGTTCGGTCATGACACCGATATCCAATTTAAAAGTCTTTGCCCGTTATGATTTCTTTGATCAGAATACGGATGACAAGGTGTTCACGAAATTCGATAAAACAACGGGTGCACTATCTGGAGGCAATGATGATGAATTTACGCAAATATTTTTTGGATTCGATTATGTTCCACAGAAGAACTTGCACATCATGCCCAATTTTATCCTGAAAAGTTACACGAAAGATGGCAAGGATTCGGACTTGATGGGTCGGATCACCATGTATTTTAAATTTAATAGCGGCAAAATTATATCTGAATAACATACAATTAAAGGAGAGTAAAATGAATAATAAACTACTTGTTCTTGTTTTATTAATAGCCGTGTTGAGCATTTCGTTTTGTTCATCACAAGACCTGATCCAGATCAAAGGATCTGATACGATGATCAATCTCGTACAGAAACTTTCTGAAGTCTACATGGAACAACATGGTGGTGCCGCGATCGCGGTCACCGGTGGTGGTTCAGGTGTCGGCATCGCCTCTTTAATCTCAGATCAGGTGGGTATTGCGAATTCATCACGTGAGATGAAAGAGAAAGAATTTAAAATGGCCGAAGAAAACGGCGTGGTCCCCAGCGAGTTTGCCATAGCGATCGACGCACTGTCGATTATTGTGAACTCCGGCAACCCCGTTGATTTTTTAACCAACGACCAGATAGGCGCGATTTTCAGAGGAGAAATAAATAACTGGAGTGAAGTCGGTGGTCCCAACCTCGAGATATCCCTGTACGGTCGCCAACCCAATTCCGGTACGTACATGTTTTTCCAGGAGTTCATTCTCGGCAACAAAGACTATTCAGCCAATATGAAGCAGATGAACGGAAACGCTCAAATCGTGGAAAGTATCAAGACCGATAAAGGTGCCATAGGATACGTCGGTGTCGGTTATCTGCACGATGATAAAGGTAATGTCATCGCAGGACTTAAAGTCGTTGAAGTCGCCAAAGACATGAAATCAACACCGGTATCACCGCTGATATCAGAGAATATTAAGTCAGGACTCTATCCGATAGCCAGACCTCTATATCAATATACTAACGGAAAACCCGCAGGCGCTGTCAAAGATTTCCTGACCTTTGTGCTGAGTGATGAAGGACAGAAGGTCGTCACTGAGATGGGATTCTATCCGGTGTCTGGCCAGCTCATGGAAAAAAATCAGAAAGCGCTATTTTAGGCGTCACGGATTTTCCTCATCCATGTCTCATGCATCGTCTGATAGTTGGTGATGCTTCTGAGCATGCAAATAATGTGATGTTCTTGTTAACGAGGTAAGTGATCTTTAGTTCGAAAATCCTGGATGACTCGGTTGGAGGAGTCCAGGATTTTCGATGATTGTAACCTAATTGTAACATTGGTTTCATAAATTGAATTATCATGAATAGAAAAAATGGTAAAAAGATGGTATCTAAAGACCATGGGCATCTATCTCCCTCCTGGCGTCGTTTAAAGGAGAGACTGTTATATTACTTCTTTTTCATCAACGGAATCATTGCGATCATCGTACTGGTAGGAATTTTTTCGCTATTATTCAGCGAAGGATTCCCGGCATTTAAACAGATCGGCCTGGGTGAATTTTTCCTGAGTGCCAACTGGAATCCGACTTCGCCTGTCAGAGAGTCGTATGGGATTCTCGCTATGGTTGTAAGCACGCTTATGGTAACTTTTGGTGCGTTGATCATCGCAGTGCCGGTTGGTATTGCCTGTGCTGCTTACATCGCGGATGTGGCCCATCCTAAGGTAAGGGAGGTGGTTAAGCCCGTCATCGAAATATTAGCCGGTATTCCGTCTGTGGTCGTGGGGTTCCTGGGGATCGTGGTTGTCGGACCATGGCTTACTAAAATCTTCGGTATTTCGAGTGGTTTGAATGCCGTGAATGGTTCGATTTTATTATCGATCATGTCCCTTCCCACGATTATTAGCATCTCCGAAGACGCAATCATATCGGTACCGCAGGAATATAAGAATGCCTCGTTGGCGCTGGGTGCCAACAAGTGGCAGACGCTGGTGCGGGTGACGTTACCCTCAGCCATGTCGGGCATCCTTGCGGCCGTCATGTTGGGCATGGGGCGCGCTATCGGCGAGACGATGACCGTGCTCATGGCATGCGGTAACGCACCATCACTTCCGCGTAGTTTTTTCGATCCGGTTCGAACGATGACGGCCACCATCGCTATTGAATTAGGAGAGACGGTTCAGGGGGATATTCACTATCAGTCATTATTCGTGATCGGATTCGTTTTGTTCCTGATGACTTTTTTAGTCAATCTTGTTTCCGATCTGGTTGCACATAAATATCAATAGGTTTGCAGATGAAATTTAGTTGGAGAAAAATCACCGAAAAAATCGGTTT
>JAFGOE010000072.1 GCA_016926625.1 Candidatus Zhuqueibacterota bacterium | reverse complement strand
TTCGTAACGGATGATCGTCTTTGAATTAAACGGATTCGGAAAATTTGGGTATAGCGTAAAAGCATCAGGCTCGTTGCTATCATCACCGTCATCGATCGCTATCGGATCCTGAGCATTAACATTGATCGTCTTACTATACCGAACCTGGTCCGTAAAATCAGCCTCCTTAATCCGGTAACTGCAATCGATCTCCGGATCGACATCATTCAGGATCAGTTCAAAATAATTCGTATCCAGCTTTGTGGTAAAATTGACCGAATAATTTGCCTCCATGGTGGACCACACGGCATCATCACCTTTTTGCTGTTGAATCGTATAATGTAATTCCTTCGTCCTCCTCAGGGTCTTCCAGAAGAACGCCAGCATGTCGGACTGTGGTCTGTAGTGTCTGAACGATCGATCGAGCATCAGTCGTATCAGATCGCCTGAATTATTCGGTGTGGAAAAATTTCGCATCTCAAAATCAGCGAAATTATCGTTGGTGTCCGTTCCCTCAGGAAGACGCTGAATGCTCCATACGGGCAATGAATCGACCATGGGTGAAACCGGTACACCGGTGTGAGGCTCAAGATATTCGGCGGGCTCGCCTTCGTTGGTGAGGACTGAATCGCAAATTCCCCACGCCACGGCATCCAGTGTATCGGTGAGCGTGGAATCGACTAATAACAATTGCCCGTTGGAAAAGATATTATGATCCATGATGGCATCGGGCGCTTTGTCCGCCGAATATTCAGGTGACGTCAACAGAAAATAGTGATAGGGTTCGATATGACTGTTCCTGGGGAATGTGTATAAAACACGATAATAGCGGCCATCGGATAACAGGGTCAACGGTGCATCGTTCGTCGATCCGTCACCCCAGTAATAGACCAGGTGATGACCACTGATGTCGAATCGGTCACCCGTCACATTGAACAGTTCCACAAACTCATCCATGTGGGAATTGGGACCCACGGTCTGCACCTCATTGATGACGATGTGATTGTTAGGATCGTGTCCCGCCATGGCCATGGTCATTGAAACCATGAAGATTATTGATATATATAAAAGTCGTCTCACGGCCGACTCCTTTCTCGTTTACTTTGCTTTAAAGCGATGCTCCTTCCTGATTGCTTCTGCATCGGATCCATACTGCACAACCAGTTCGATACGGTAATTACCACGGGGTAGCAGACGCTTCCACTCGACCTCATACGTACGCTCGTTTGCAGGCAGGACATAAGTATTATCACCGAAACCAAGCATATCCCCGATCCGATTATTTGCTTCATCGAAGATGCTGATGGATCCATCGGGATAAACGGCAACGTTCCCTTCATTCTTCAAGCTTATGTTAAACATGAAGCCTGTATCCTTTACTTGCTTCGTCTCGATACCGACGAGCGTCAATTTAGCCTGTTCCGTCCTCCTCACCTTGACGGCGGTCAACAGGCTCTGCGACTCCAGCAATGCTGGTAATTCGGTCAGTTTGGCGCCTTTGCGATTGAATGTAATGGCGTCGAAATACTCTCCGGCTGCATCTTTCGGAATTCTGAACAGGAGCTTGACATTTTGCGTGCGCTTCGGTTCCAGGGTAAATTCGACCGGATTGATCTGTATATTCGTGTCTAATTCGGCCTTATGTTTACTCTCGTCAGGAAATATGATATTCCCTTTTTCATCCTGATCCCAGGGACGAACGAATGTCTCGATCTCCACTGGTTTACCGGTGATGTTGGTTAGCCTTACCACCTGCACTTTTTTACCGCCGGCGACCGCCTCGATGTTAAGCGTATTCTTGTCCAGAATAAATCCCTGACTCGTCTCATCGAGAGTCGCGGTACTCTGCGCATCCGGGGTGCCAGGATAGACCTGACCGTTCATGACGTAAAACGGTATCCGCTCGGTGGCAAATTGATCGATGTCCGTCTGACCGAGTCGAATATTGGCCACATAGACGCCGTCGGGCAATGGTCCCGTTCCTTCGGCCTTAAATTCGCGTCGTTGCTCCGGAAGTAAATATCCCCTTCCGGCGATGAGTCCCATTTTCTTCACCACTTGTCCCGTCTCGCTGAAGATCTCGACATACCCTTCCAGCACCACATGGATGTTTCCGTCATTGCGAATGGGCACCTTCACGTACCAATTCCTGTCCGGTCCACTCGCCGCGCGGTCTCCGGCGAAAATAGCGGCACCTTCGGGATTGATTTTCGCCTGGACGTTCGCTCCCTTGACGACGGCCATCACCACCGACGCGAACTGATAGGACAATCGGACGGCGGTGCTCATCTTATCGCGACTGCCAAGCACTCGTTGAGGTTGCGAGAGTCGCGACAGGATCATGGCGTAATACCCACCCGGCGGCGTTTTCAGGGGCGGTTTGACCGTGCATCGTAGTCGCCGTGTTTCATTTACTTTTAAAAGGAAACTGATCTCATCGTTGATGGTGATCCAGGACTGTGCATCCCGGTCGGCCGTATCGACGGGATACGGCAATCCTGCCTCCGTCATACCCATCGCCTTCACACTCATCTCACAATTCATGTCCATGTTCGATTGGTTGGTGAGACTGACGTAAAACGTCTGGCTCGACGCCGGGGTCACCAGCAACTCGACGATCGGAGGCCCCATGCGCAGGGCTTGCGAATTCGATTTAGGTGAATAAAGAAGAATAAATAGTACAATAAGACCGAAGTACCTATTTCTTAGAACCATATAACCACCTCGTTATGTGACCAGGATTCCACGTGGTTACCGTGAAATCCTGGTTCAATCATGATATATTATAATACGGGTGCAACGGTCACCAGAGGATCCATTTCATAACGTCCATCGGGTTGATGGAATTCTGGTTTGATCACAATTTTTATCGTAAATGGATGACAACATGGCTCACCGTTCGCTATTAACCACTGTACACCCCATAATTGTCCTGCATTACCTCCCTGAGAGTATGTACCGGGCCTAAAATCAGAGTCTAGATGATCTTTTAAATACCACTCCACCGGAATTGGATTCGGTACCGTCCGGCCATTATTTTCGTACCAGGCTTTTGTTCTGCCAAAGATATCCTGTACAAAAAACAAATTTGTCAAATCTTTGGTGTCTAATTCTGAACTTACGAATAGATGTTGTCCATTATTTGAACAGAGTTCACCATCTACCTCAGCAAAGAACTCAGTTCCATCATCGGCAATATGGAAATAAATATCTGTCGCATCGAAATTCATGGACATATACATCTCGATATCGGCGGTTACCGTGAAATAGGATTTCCCGGTTTCGGTACCATGTTCCCATGAGTACGTACTCGGATCATAAATATATCCTTCCGCTGTATACGGAGTTTGATAAAGAACGAAGTCACCGGCAGTTCCCCATCTGAACTCCCACGGTGGAGTGGGACCCGTTTGTGCCAGGCATGCAGTTGTCAGCATCAAAATTGCGAAAACGAACAAAACTCGTTTCATGATAATTCTCCTTAATTGTTAATGAGTGATATCAATGGTTCATCCCCCGCGAGAAAGAACCACTGTTTTTCGATCAAATAATTATTAAGTTCATTCATTCTTAAACGATCGTTATAATAATTGCTTGATCTTCACTACCTCCTTCCATGATTCATCTCAGGCTCATGATGCGGGTCAGCCGCGCCGCATACGACTATCATGATGTCGAGTTTGTTCTTCGCAGACATACCATCTGCGCGATAATAGATGCCCATCAATTATCTCTTGACATTTATTACCGCAAATGGTATATTAGAATACCATTTACCTGTCGGATTCGACAGGTTTTGGGCAGCCGGTTATCAATTGTGGTTTGCGGCCCGATAACCGGCTGCAGCTTTATTTATGTATGGTAAAAGCAGTTTCCTTCCGTATATATCGTCCCATTCCGGGTATCAGCACGCGTAACTCGGCCATGTATTCCCCCGGAATCATCTTCCTCGAATTCGCCCATATCGCGTTAAACTCCCGCTCGTAACCAGGGATGATCGTGCCCGAGCTCACGTCCACCTGCACCCGATCCACAATACGGTCTCCGTTCTTGATGATGATGGAACCGGACATCCGGAAATGGGTATCTCCTGTATTTTTCAGGATCATAAAAAACCAGACGTTATCATCCTGTATTTCGGATTTAAAACTGGATATCTCCCCCTCCAGTCGCCTGCGTCCGTAAAAATCGATTAATACTAACGATCCGACTCGCCCTTTCAATAACAGTCCGTCGTTCGTTTTGCCGATATCACCGATTGTCTCGAACAAAATGATCGCATACCGCCCGCCGCTAATTCCGTACGGAGCGTGTATGTCGATAGTCACCTGCCTCATTTCGTCCGGCTTCAGCTCGAACCGCATCTCTGAAAATTTCAGCCAGTCACCACAGGAATAGTCGCTCTGACCGACGGGTAATGCGATCGAATTCCCCTTGATGTCCATCCCCAGATCGAACTGCTTTAGTTCCAATTCAATCACACTGGTTCCGTCGTTGCGAACGTTCAGTGTAATCCTCTCCCTCGAACCCGGTTGCATTCGCAAATCGAAGCGCGGCGGCGAGACGACGATGTTAAACGTCGATAATGATGCGCTGGCAACCGCAATACGCATCAACAGGCTATATAGGATCAAAATGTAAAATTTACTCATGAACTCATCGAAAATAATTAATAGTGTACTTTTCGATCTACCTCATTCCATATTCAAATTCAACTTAACTGAAACACATCGCATGTATCTCAAAACGCAAATCCAAGGATAATTATTTCGAACCCACATCATCACTGATTATCAAAGCAGCTGCTACGGACTTGACAAATAGGTAAAAGTGATCACCCCTTCATAATGCCCCGGCCTGTCGATATCCAGCGTCTTCAATTTGAACTGCATGGTGCACACTTCTACAGGAGGCGTCGGCGTTCCGTCGGCGACTTCAATTTGCTGCTGCAATGAATGAAAACCTGTCCCTGCCCCTTCATTGCCGGTGAAATCGTCCGGATCGATCTTCATGAAGATCCGATCGCGCGGGATTACATCATCGGGACTCGTCAGATCCGTGGCCTCACAAACCACGCTCCAGAAGTCGCTGTTGGAACCGATGGTCAGCGTCGTCGACTTGTCTCCGTTCCAGACCCTGGGTGGCCCGTTCGCATGAAAATAGACGCCGGTCTCGGATAAAGACATCACATTATACTCCAGCACTTCGATGCTGAGTTCGATCAGCCGAAACTCTTGAGTCTCTGGTACGAGCAGTTGCAGGGTCGCCTGATGCACTCCCTTCGGCAAATGCCAATTGCTCCTGAATTTGATCTCGATGCGAGCCGCAAATTGCTGCTCGACCAGTTGATCGACGATGAATAGCGTTTGATTCAATCCGAGCAGTCGGTACCCCACCCCCGCACCATCATCACCCGTGAAACTAGACCGATCACAACGGATGAAAAGGTTGTCGTCGTTGATCTGCGCTGCCGAGGAACTGATGATGGAGGCCTCCAGATGCCAGTTGTCCTGATTCGTGTCGAAATAAAGATCGATGAATCTGTCGGCAGAATAGATATCAGGAACCAGCGTTACAACATTCGCTGCACTGGCAGAAACATCAAAATTAAAACGGGCATCGATCTGCACCGTCAACGTCAGCATGGCTACTTCGACATCCGCATTGAAGAAGCGGACGATACCGACATACTTACCTGAATTCTCATATCCGGTCGTAACGACTTTGAAAAGTAACGTGTTGATGATCGACTCGAAACCCGGGTCAGACGATGTGCCTGTCCCCAAATCGATCGTCGTATTCAGCGGTACGAACTCACTGACCAGATCATGATCGATGTAAATTTGATCCAGCGATATCTGACCGTCGCCATTTAAATTTATAAGCGGTTCAGCCGTACAGGTAATAGTCCAATTATCGAGCTGTACTCCGACATATACCGGCTGTTGAGCTTCGTAAACACCAGGCTGGTCCTGAACATAAAGTTGTAAATTTGGTGGATCAATACTGACCGATTGTGCAGATACATCGAGGGTACAAAAAATGAGTATAATTATAGCGAATGAAATGAAACGTAAAGCAATACGATTCATACACCCCCCTCCATGTAAACGGTAAGATAAAAGAATAGAATCATCTAATGCATTGAATTAAGATTAATCATCCCAAAATGGTCATTTTTCTTACTACGCAACTATATGATTATATAGAAGAAAAGAAGTAAAAGATGGAAATTTTGCTTATTTGATATAAAAATACTTATTTTATGTATACAAAAACTATACCATATATTACTAAAATTATAATTAATTGTAATTTATAAAGTTATACAAATTAATATATCCCTGAGAAATAGCAAAAAATTTAATAATGTATACTTTTTGCTACATTCATTTTATTATATTTCGCATTAGTTTAA
>JAFGOE010000071.1 GCA_016926625.1 Candidatus Zhuqueibacterota bacterium | reverse complement strand
TGCGATGAGCAGTGGCGAAAGCGGTAATCAAGGCATTGTGGCTATATTAGTTCCCTATAACGTCGGTAAATATTTTCACATCGATGAGAGACGCATCATCGAAAGCATCGGTCTGTCCCATTTGCTTAATGCCTATGTCAAACAATTTACCGGAAGTTTATCTCCTCTGTGCGGATGCGCCATTGCTGCCGGCGTTGGTGCAACAGCCGCGATCGTTTATCAGCAGAACGGTAAAGATATGAAAGGCATCACACTGGCGATCAACAATTTAGTGAGTGACATCGGAGGTATGTTTTGTGACGGCGCGAAAAGCGGCTGTGCGTTCAAGGTAGTAAGTTCCACCGAAGCGGCAATAAGGGCAGCCTATATGGGAATCAATCATTATGGCAATACCGAACTGGAGGGTTTCATCGGCTGCACAGTAGAGGAGACGATCAGGAATCTGGGCAAACTCTCCGTGGTAGGGATGGCTCAAGTCGATCCGACCATGATCGATATCATGGTGGATAAAAATAATAAAAAATGTTCCGACACGTCTCGTTAGGATCAGTAGACCGAGATGCTCGTTAACAGAGCCATGATCTTTAGCGCGGGGAAAAGTTATTTTGAAAATTAATATCGGGCCAATACCCGAGTTTCATGCGTATAAATAAATTGATAATGATCCGTCATGCCAGCAAATTTGACTCCTCAATATTACGCTGCCGAAGAACGATATAAAGCAGCTAAAGATGATCGAGAAAAAATGAAGGCATTAAAAGCTATGCTGGGAATTATGCCCAAGCATAAGGGTACGGAAAAATTACAGGCAGAAATTAAGCGGAAAATCGCTCTGCTCAGGGAAGAGCTCGAAAGCGGGAAGGGTAAAGGAACCCACCGGATCAGTTACCGCGTCGACAGGGAAGGGGCGGGACAGGTCGCCGTCGTCGGGACTCCGAATGTCGGCAAAACGATGCTGGTCAACAGCATGACAAACGCGGCATTTGAAACAGCCGATTATCCGTTCACCACAAGGATGTTCCAGCCCGCGATGATGCCGTATGAAGACTTGCAGATCCAACTTATCGATCTGCCGCCCATCAGCATGGAGCACATGGAAAACTGGATGCCATCGATCATCGTCAATAGCGATGCATTACTTATCGTAATCGACCTGGCATCCGACGACCTACTCGAGGAAGTCGATACCATTTTTTCGATCTTAAATCATCATAAAATGTACCTGTTCCAAAGCGAGGACCAGGAATACGATGAACGCTGGTTAGCGAAGAAAGCCTTATTCGTCGGCTCGAAACTAGATCGACCCGAATCGACAGATAACTTGAAGATCTTCAACGAATTTTACGCGGACTCCATTCATCTGCACACGATCGGGCTGGACGATGCGGAAGCCGTCGAGAGACTGAAAGCGGATATATTTCGTATGCTCGACATCGTGCGTATCTATTCCAAGCGACCGGGATACGCGGCCGACTTTTCGAATCCGTTCGTCCTCCCTGCTGGAAGCGATCTGCTTGCCTTTGCCGGAATCGTCCATCACGATTTCGAAGAAAATCTAAAATACGCGCGAGTGTGGAATAGTGATAAATATCAGGGACAACGCATTACCAGGGACTATATTCTACACGACAAAGATGTCATCGAATTACATATGTAAATTCGGGCTTAATTTGGATTGAACTGAGAGCCGACGTTGAAATCCGCCGATATAATATCTTTAAAAATAGCTTGCATAAAAATTTAAAATTGGTTATACTATTAATCTTGGATCATGTTGTCTTTTCCGACTTATTTACAAATTTATATTCGTGCACAAACCAATCATTCTTATTTTAATTTCTAACAATTTGTGATCTATGAATCTATTCCATTGCTTTTTCTGTCAGAGTAAAATCAAATCTTCGCTGAAAATCCAACATATTTTAAGAATCAAGTACTTATATCAGAACTTTCATGTCAAATTTAATTAATAACATCCAGTTAAGGAGCCAAGTTATGCCACAGGAGATAATTGAAGTCGCTTTCGAGCTTCCCTCGATGGAA
Source organism: Candidatus Zhuqueibacterota bacterium (assembly GCA_016926625.1). Classification (GTDB taxonomy): domain Bacteria; phylum Zhuqueibacterota; class Zhuqueibacteria; order Thermofontimicrobiales; family Thiofontviventaceae; genus Thiofontadaptatus. The sequence continues at coordinate 3,877 of JAFGOE010000071.1, read as the reverse complement.
GTCGTTAGCTATTTGTGCAAAGGCTGCGGTCTTTGTGTTACGCATTGTCCCCAGAAGTGTATCGAATTTTCAGACCAATTTAATGAATTGGGATATAAATACGCCCAATACAAAGGTGAGGGATGTACGGGCTGTGGAATATGTTTCTATTGTTGTCCTGAACCAGGAGCGATCAAAGTATATAAAAAAGTGAGGGAATGATCATGCAAAGAGAATTAATCAAAGGAAACGAAGCCGTCATAAAGGGAGCATTACTCGCCGGCTGCAGTCACTATTTTGGATATCCGATCACACCAGCCAGCGAGATCGCGCAGGCTGCTGCCTATTATTTCCCTCTTTTAGGCGGAACATTCGTTCAGGCAGAGAGTGAGATTGCAGCGATCAATATGGTTTACGGCGCATCAGGCGCTGGTGCCAGGGTAATGACCGCATCGTCGGGACCCGGCTTGAGTCTGAAACAGGAAGGTATCTCTTATCTCGCCGGAGCCCAGTTGCCGTGTGTTATCGTGGATGTAATGCGAGCCGGTCCGGGACTCGGCAATATATGGCCGGAACAGGGGGATTACAATCAGATGGTCAAGGGCGGTGGTCATGGCAACTATAAAAACATCGTACTGGCCCCCAACTCGGCACAGGAAATGTGCGATCTGACTATATTAGCATTCGACCTGGCCGACCAATATCTTAATCCCTGCGTCGTATTGACCGACGCTTACATCGGTCAGATGATGGAACCCGTTGAATTTCCTTCGACTCGTAAACAAGCCCCTTATAAAGAATGGGCATTGTACGCCGATGATAAAACCAAATCGAACCTGGTCACTTCCATCTTTATGAACACTCATCTGTTGGAAGAACACAACTTCAAACTGCAGGATAAATATAACGAGATCCAACGAACCGAAGTCCGTTACGAACTGCTTAACGCGGACGATGCTGATATCGTTTTGATCGGTTACGGAATCGTCTCCAGGATATTATTGAACGTGATGGAAAACTTCAGGGCTAACGGGAAGAAAGTCGGTTTATTGCGCCCGATCACGCTGTTCCCTTTTCCTATCGATATCATCGGGAACATGGCTCAAAAAGGTGTAAATTTTCTGGTCGCCGAACTGAGCAACGGACAGATGGTAGACGATGTTCGCCTCGCTGTAAACGGAAAGAGCGACGTTTATCTCTATTCGCGTATGGGAGGAGCAGTCCCGTCCGTAAAAGATATTGAAGAGGCGCTGAGTCAGTACATTTAACCACTTAACCTAATCAGGAGATTACAATGAAGGCATCCGTGCTACAGAAACCAAAAGCCTTTTACGATAAATTCGAACGAAAAGGTGGTTCTCAACTCGAAACCACTCATTATTGTCCTGGCTGCGGCCATGGTATTTTACACAAATTAATTGCCGAGGCTTTAGCCGATTTCGATATGGCGGATAGGACGATACTCATTTCGCCGGTCGGATGTTCGGTGTTCGCCTATTACTATTTCGACACCGGAAACATCCAGGTAGCCCATGGAAGGGCGCCGGCTGTCGCTACGGGACTAAAGAGAGTACATCATAATGGTATCGTCATTTCATATCAGGGCGATGGCGACCTGGCTGCAATCGGTGGTGATGAGATCTTGCAGGCTGCTAATCGCGGTGAAAATATCACTGTCTTCTTCGTCAATAATGCCATTTACGGGATGACAGGCGGACAGATGGCGCCGACGACGCTCGTCGGACAAAAAACCACCACCAGCCCTTACGGCCGTAAACCGGAGAACGAGGGCTATCCTATCCGGATGTCGGAGATTATCGCTACTCTGGAAGCCCCGGTGTATGTTGAACGAACGGCTCTCATCGATTTTAAGACGATAAACCGGACGAAACGGGCTGTGCGCAAGGCATTGCAAAATCAAATAGAAAATAAGGGATTCTCATTTATTGAAGTCCTATCCCCCTGCCCCACTGGCTGGAAGATGACACCGCCGGATTCTCAGAAATGGATCGAACAAAATATGATCCCTTACTTCCCGCTCAAAGTGTTCAAGGATATTTCGGATTCCGCGACTCCTTTTACGTATACGGACAGGACCTATTCGGATAGTGAAGTATTGAACATCTTGGGATTAAGTCAATTAGGAGAACGTAAAAAAGTCGATCAATCATTTCTGGAGAATTTTCCCACCCAAAATATGAAAATAGCAGGATTTGGGGGACAGGGTGTGCTCTCTGCTGGCGTCGTCATGGCTGCCTGTGCCATGAACGAGAACCTCGAAGTGAGCTGGATTCCGTCCTATGGGCCGGAGATGCGCGGTGGTACGGCAAACTGCAGCGTTATCTTATCGCATCATCGGATCGGTTCACCGCTGACCACCAATCCGAACGTTCTCATTGTCATGAATACCCCATCGCTCGATGCATTTGAAGATGACGTCGTAAAAGATGGATTGATCATCGTCAACTCTTCCATCGTCGATCGTGAGGTTAAACGGAAGGATGTGGATGTAATTTATATCCCCCTGACTGAGATTGCTTCCAGGCTGGGCGTCGTCGCTGCTGCTAATATGGTTTGTCTCGGTGCCTACCTGGAATATACCAAAATCATGGATTACAAATTGCTGTATGATACCATCCCGATCGCTTTGAAGAAGAAGAGCCTGATCGATTTGAACATTAAAGCAGTCGATGAAGGAGTGAAGTACATCCGCGAGCATTATCCGAGATCTTAATTTAGCGGTCTCATGATCAGGTTTCAGGTGCATACGATCGAGTATCATGCGTATTGTGATCCTAAAGAGTGCTACAGGACTGAGCGTTATTAAGAACGTTTACAGACAGATTCTAAATTGCTGTTGTATCGTGTTGTGGTTATATTACTTCTGCGCCACATGATGACGACGGGATTATTCGTTTTCCTTGCGGCGAATTTACTGATCGTGCACCCGATAACTGAATGACATGTAATCTCTTTCTTAACGAATAGAAGTAGCAAACTGCTAATTGTTGAACTAATCTTAATTTAAAACGTTAAAGAAAGATAGCTTTAATTTTTTTATTTTTAATCGCATTGTGCGGAAAAGATATTCAATCAGTGAGATTCACCTCACAGGATACACACAGGGGATCTCGCAACCATTGCAGCGAACATTCATTTTGGAAACTAAATTCTAAATCGATTTGAAGCGATGATCACGTTTCCAAGTCACCTGAGTTGGTGTTTATAATAGATGAAAGATTTTGAACAAACATTAATTAATGAGATTTTACCATTGGTAAACAAGCCAGGACGATATCTTGGCAATGAGCTAAACGTAATTAAAAAGGATTGGTCTAAGGTTGATGTAAAGTTTGCTCTTATTTTTCCGGATCTTTATGAATTAGGAATGTCGTATATTGGATTCGATATTCTCTATCATATTTTGAATCGCGAATCATTCATTGCGGCGGAGCGCGTTTACGCACCGGACAATGATCTGGAGAGGCTCTTGAGGAGTAGCAATTATCCTTTATTTTCTCTGGAGAACAAGCGAGAGTTGCGCGATTTCGATATTGTAGGGTTCACGGTTCAGTATGAATTACACTACACCAATATCTTGAATATTCTCGATCTGGGCGGAATAAAGCTTCATGCGAAAGATCGAAACGATGAGGATCCGATTGTAATTGCCGGCGGGCTCTGCACGTACAATCCAGAACCACTGGCAGAATTTATCGATGCCTTCGTTATCGGCGACGGCGAAGAGATTGTGATTGAAATTGCACGGTTCATAAAGGAGGCAAGACAAAAAAAATTGAACCGTCAACAGATCTTAAGAGAGCTTTCTTCAATTGACAGCGTTTATGTACCTCAATTTTATGGTAAAAGCGATGACGGTTCCGATGAAATAGTGCCC
>JAFGOE010000070.1 GCA_016926625.1 Candidatus Zhuqueibacterota bacterium | reverse complement strand
TACTTCTTACGGCCGAGTCAGATTTTAATGAGTAACGAGTTTATACGCGGAACGACCATGTTGACATCACGAGGCTGCCCGTATCATTGTATTTATTGTCATGTAGCGGCGAAATGGGGAAAACCACGTCTGCATTCAGCGGAGAGAGTGGTTGAGGAAATTGATTTGCTTTATCAAAAATACAGGGTGCAGGGAATAACGATGAGTGATGACCTGTTCGTAAGCAGTCCGAGCAGAATCGAGAAGATCATCGACGGCATGAAAAATCGACATCTGCTCGGAAAGATCCGCTTCCTGGTCGATCTCAGAGCGAATATGGTCACTGAAAATTTGATGACGATGCTGAAGCGAATGGGTGTGGAAAAGATTGCACTGGGACTTGAATCTGGTTCTGATCCGATACTTAAATATTTAAAAGGTGAAGAGATGACGGTGGAACAGAACCGACAGGCGGTGCGAATTGCGAATAAGCATGGCATCGGTTGTTATTGCTGTTTCATGATCGGGTCGCCTCCGGAAACCAAAGATGATATTCAAAAGACGCAGAATTTAATTCGAGAAATTTTGGACATGGATACGAGGAATTTTTGCCAGATTACCGTGACCACACCGTTGCCGGGCACCAGGCTATGGGACTATGCGATGGAGCATGGTCACATAACAGACCATATCGACTGGAAGCAATTCAGCCTCAGTCCATTAATGAGCAACCGAGAAGATTTTTATGTGAATGAGCACATCGAATTTAATGAATTTTTGACCATCGCAAGGGATACAATGGCGTTAGCGAACAGCAGAAGGTTGAAATCGATTTTCTCTAAATTTTCCTGGTATTATGTTAAACGTATATTTTCCGATCCTAAATTAGGATTTAAAATTTTACGCGACTACATCAAATATCGTTAAATGTCTTCAAAAATCATATTACATATCGACATGGACGCGTTTTTTGCCGCAGTCGAACAACGCGACCATCCTGAATACAAAGGCCTGCCGGTCATCGTAGGCGCTGACCCAAAAGATGGCAAGGGTCGAGGAGTCGTTTCCACGTGCAGTTATGAGGCGAGGAAATACGGAATCCACTCGGCGATGCCCATATCGCAGGCCTATCGATTATGCCCACTCGGTATCTATCTACGCGGACGGATGTCGGTTTATCAGTCTGTATCTCGGCAACTGATGCAAATTCTAAGCGATTTTACATCACTTGTCGAACCGTTAAGCATCGATGAAGCATTCCTTGATATAACCGGAAGCATCCGCTTGCTCGGGACTCCGGAAAAGATCGCTCGCAAGATACAGCAGCGGATTGCAGATGAACTTCATCTGACAGCCTCGATCGGGATCGCACCGAATAAATTTGTTGCGAAAATTGCGTCGGATCTGAATAAGCCCAACGGATTGGTGATTGTGGAGGAACATCAAATCCGCGATTTTCTTGCACCGCTGCCGATATCGAAACTCTGGGGTGTGGGTAAAAAGACACAACCGATATTTTTAAAATATGGCATCAGGACAATCGGTGAGCTTGCAAACTCCTCAAAAGAGAGGATCGTGACTATTTTTGGTAATTCCGGACTTCATTTCTGGAATTTAGCGAACGGAATTGATGATCGTGATGTCGTGACTCATACACCAGCGAAATCCGTGAGCCAGGAGATTACATTCGACAAAGATATCGACGATTTGACCGAATTACACAAAACACTGCTCTATTTGGTTACTGAATTAACGCGATTAATCAGGAAGGATCATTATAAAGCGAAAACAATCACATTAAAGGTGCGTCTGGCCGATTTTTCAACCTTCACGAGATCGCATACTCTGAGTGACTTCACAGATTCCTTTAATCTAATCCATTCTGTTATCAGTGATCTGTTTCATCGGTTTAATTGTCATAATAAAAAAATACGGCTTTTAGGCGTGGCTGTATCGAATCTCAACACGCAGCAGGGCGGACAGATCTCAATTTTTGATCAGGAAAACCAGGAAAAGGACAAAGCCGATAAGGTCTTAGACTTGATACAAAACAAATTTGGCGTCGATGCGATTCAAAAGGGGACACTGATCGATTTAAAACACCGCGATCGATTAACGGATCAAAAGATCAAACAGGACAAGCCAGGCCCGGGTAAGAGATAGCATCTTTTGATTCGTAAAATAAACACACTGCATAAAGCAGGCTCTGGACAGGTATCTCAATACCCCGACGGTATCGAAACCTTAGGAGCATCAAATCCATCGATTTTAAACAGTTCCCACACCGGGTCCTCATTTAATCTAAAAAATTTAAAACCCAAAAAGTAGGGGAGAGGCTGCTTTAATTTCGCATCTGAATTTTCCGCCAGGATCTTCGTGTTGTAATCAAGTACCTTTTGATTCGTTATCCGTCTCTCTTCGTTTAGCTTAATACTTCTCTGCAAGTAATTCAAGAGCGGTTCTTCTACGACTTTAGGTGAAGTGGAATGCAGAAAATTTGTTGTCCCGTCGTCGTCTTTGGTGATCATCCCGACATGCCCTACCCAAACATTTTCCTCATCCGTTCCTCGTACGATATTAACGAAGTCGCCAGGCTGTAACGCGGCCAAAAGACTCTCATCCACCGAAGCGTAGGGTACATAGGACCACTTGAATGTATCCGGTATAAAAAAAGTTGAGATGCCAACTCTGCGGAAGAAATTATATTTATCGATCACCGATGATACAGACGCCGCATCATCGCCGACCAACTCCGTCGTGATATCGTGAATCAGCCATGAATTGTTCAAATCCCAATCATATTCTGTGAAATGATTTCTGGTGACGTAGCTGATCTCTCCGTTTTTATAGCGTATTCGCTGCAGGAATGCAAAAAAGCTGTCCCAGTCGTATGCCAAGGCCATAGCATAGATATGCTCACTGAAGACGACACAATCACTCTTTTCCAGATTGAACAGCGGATCCGGATCATATAATTCGAACGGATACTCACCCAGGAGATAGATCTGATAGGGTTGATTCAGACCTTTCCTGGCGAGGTGCTGAATGCGATCGCGAAGATTGTATTCTGTATTGTAAAGATATTTTAAATAGATATTTACATCATTTTCGCTAAATTTATACAAGGGTTTGGCGATCAATTTTTTAATTTGTTCGTCCTCGACATTTAGTAATTGGCACGTTTTAATTTCATCTTCAGACAATTCGATATCTTTCCAGGCAGGTCTCATGAGACCGCAGCTCGAGAGAAACAGAATTGTGCCAAGACACGAAAGAATCACTATGTTTTTCATAACGGAATCCAATCATTTAAATGTATGTTTATTTAACCTTTTACGCTCCCCAACGTCAGTCCTGAAATGAGCCATCGACTTAAGAATAGGAATAAAACAACCACGGGTATACTGACGATAATCGCGCCGGCAGAATAGAGCCCCCACGATGTCTCCATGGACGATTGAAACATCTTGAGTCCTAACGGCAGGGTAAACAGATCTTTATTTTGTATTAAAACAGCGGCGACCAGATATTCGGACCAGGCCGTCATAAATGAAAACAGCGCCGTTATCACCAGGGCTGGTGTGGCGAGCGGAAGTACAATCCTCCAAAATGTGCTAAACTGAGAACAGCCATCGATGGCGGCCGCTTCTTCAAGGCTGAAGGGGATGGTATCGTAATAACCCTTCATCTGCCAGGTGGTAAACGGCAGTGCTGTAGCGGAATAGGCAATGATCAGGCTTAAATAGGAGTCATATAGTTTAAGTTTAATAAGCATAATAAAAAGAGGTAGTAAAAGCATGGTGACCGGGAACATCTGCGTGGTAATCAAGCCGATCATCGCGCTGTCGCGTCCCACAAATTTATAGCGTGAAAAAGCATAACCTGCGGTAGCGGCCAGACCGACTCCGACGATCGTGACCAGTATCGAAACCAGCGCGCTATTGGCCATCCAGGTAAGGAATGGTTCGTCGGTGAAGAGACTTACGTAACTCGATAAATTCGCATCAGGTGGGATAATCGCCAGCGATTTGCTCAGCAAGCGGTCACCGGGTCGAATCGATATCGCGAAAACGCGTAAAATCGGATAAATGGAAAACAGCGTAAAGACTGACAGCACAACATACGCTGCGATTTTCCCTTTCAATGACAGATCTCTTGGTTTTCTCATTGTAATATCTTTATCGTTAATTAATAAACCGATTCGGTAGCTTTGGTACTCTTAATAAATTTCCAACTGAAAATCAATAATATAGCAAAGATAATCATGGAGAAAGCCGCGGCATATCCCATTCTGAAATAGGTGAAACCCGACTTATACACCCAGGAGACGAGTATATGGGTTGTATCTGATGGTTCGCCACCGTTGCTGACGAGCCAGACCACGTTGAAATTGTTGAAAGTCCAGATAACTCCTAACGTGATAGCGGGTATCATAACGGGCTTGATCAAGGGGACCGTAATATTTTTGAGTTTATGAAACCAGCTGGCACCGTCGATATCAGCGGCTTCATATAGTGAATCCGGAATGCTCTGCAGTCCACCCAGGGCGATGATCATCATAAACGGAAATCCCAGCCAGATGTTGGTGATCAGACACGCCGTGAATGCACCCCATTCTGTGGTTAGCCAGGGGACCTGGACTCCGACTAACCGGTCGAGGAACAAGCTGACGGCACCATATTCGGAATTAAACATGCCTCGCCAGGTCAACGCCGTGATATATTGCGGGACTGCCCAGGGCAGTATGAGCAAGAGCCTGAAAATGGATTTCCCTTTGAGATTTTTATTCAAGATCAGCGCGAGTGACACGCCGATTCCGACATGAAAGATCAAGTTCAAAATTGTCCACAGAACCGTTTTCACGAAGAAATACCAGAAATCAGGGACGGGTATACCTAACAGCGTTAAATTCATCGTATTATCCGTCAGGACCTTAAAATAGCTTTTAACCCCGATCAAATGCCAGTCCCTGAAATGCGTCAAGTTCATATTTGAAAAAGAGATAACCACATTATAAATAAATGGATAGAGCACAACAACCGTCATCACCAACAGCGCCGGCATGGTGTAGAAATAGGCGAGACGGTTCCCTTTTAAATCTGAGCTCAATATAGACATAGAGTTACCTGTTCTCTTTGATGAGGTTCTCTGCTAAAACTTGCATGGACAGCGCAGCTTCTTCTGGTTTCACACGACCGGTAAAGATCCCTTGATAGCTTGGACGCATCGCGTCCCAGATCCATCTCAACTCGGTGACGACCGGCATTAATTTACCGACCTCGAGTTGATAAATTGAACTCTGCACAAATTGATTACTGGTGACGACCGGATCATTGAAAGCTTCTTTTCTCGATGGTATCGTGGCCATTGCCTTGGTGAATTCAAGTTCTACTTCAGGCGATGTCAGAAACTTGAGTAATTCAATAGTAATTTCCAGTTTCCGGTTTTTCGTGTTCACATTAATTGAATATCCAAGAGGGGAGACGACCGGGCTTGCCCAGATACCCGTCTCATCGATCATGGGGATTCGTGTGATCCCGATATCGATGCCGTTGTCGATGTAGGTACCCCAGGACCAGGGACCGTTGATAATCATGGCGGATCTTCCGTCTTTGAACAGCGCGTTGGCGACTTCATAATCGCACTCGATTGGTATGATCTTATCGACATTCGCGAGGTCGTAAATGAGTTGAGCGGCTTTAATTGTTGCTTCCGTATTCAGGGTAGGATTGTTGTTTTCATCGATGATCCAACCGCCGTAACCACCGATGAACGGAACGGCGAAAAAGGGTTCGGTGTAATTCCATGCCAGTGCATACTGATCAGGGCGGTTATCGCCATCGAAATCTCGTGTCAGCTTTTTACCGATACGTTTCAATTCCGAAATCGTCTGCGGCGGTGTCTGAATGAGGCTTTTATTATAGACCAGGCATAAATGGTTGCCGACTCGGTCAGCGATCTGATAGAGATGATCCTTGTGCCAGGTATTGGCTTCGATGGGTTCTTCGATAAATTGATTCAAAAATGAATCAGGGACAAGTGTTTCGAGCGGACGAATGATTTCCAGCTCAACGAATGGCCCGATATTGTCATTAGCGCCCCAGAACAGATCTGGCCCGCTTCCTCCGAGTGCAGAGATGATAAAGTTAGTTCGGGCAGTTTCGTTGGCGTAGAAAAGTTCTCTGAATTCCCAATCAGGGTACGATACAGCGAACTTTTTCAATTGTTCCTGCAGTATCGACGTCTCCAGCGGCCGCATCGAGTGCCAGATGGTAATGATCTGCTTGTTACGATTGCCACAGTTATGGAGGGTAATCAATAAGAGAATAAAGCATGTGACCAGAATCGATCTGAATTTATTCATATTCCGTATAGAATACATAATTAAAAATTTTAATTCTCTTTTTTAATTATCAACTTTTACTTCAGTGGAAAGATGGCGATACCATGTAAAATAAAGTCCCACCGAAAGAAAAACCAACAGGATGATTAAATAGGCGAGTGCATCCCATCGTTTCATAATGATCATCATGAATGTAATGAACAGGGTAAGCTGCCAGGGCACGGCGAAACATGTCGCGATGATATCGCGACGATTTTCTTTATTTATCATGTTTTTCGTGTTGGCCGGGAGTTTAGTGATTACGGGTTTCCACATCCCGAAAGGTCGGGTTCGCTTGTAAAAATCGTACAGCACGTTCCTATCGGTCGGCCTGGTGAGGTATGTCCCGATAATCATTGAAATAAGCGAGATCCCGGAAGCGAAACTGAACGCGACATATTCAGGGACGTTTGGGAAGGCTAATCGTTGAATAATGGCAGCTAACATGCCACCGAGTGTCCCGATGGCGAAACCGTAACCGTTCAAACGCCACCAGTACCATCTGGCGAGTGTAGGAATGATCATTCCCGCGCCGATGCTCATGGTGATCCACCCCCATATTTCGTTGATGTTTTTAATGAAGATACTAAAAAATAGTCCGAATAAAACGATAATGATCGAAGCCCAGCGGCTATGGCGCATCAGTTGTTTATTTGACGCGTGAGGATTAAGATAGGCCTGGTAAATATCTTTAACCCAGTAGGATGCGCCTGCGTTTACGGTGGAATCGAACGTAGACATCGCGGCGGCCATGAGGCCTGCGATCAGCAATCCTTTCAAGCCCATGGGGACCATCTGATTGATCACGATGGGGATCACTCGTTCAGGATCCTGGATGGTACCATGAGTGGCACCATAGGAGATTCCCATGATAGCGATGGCTGCTACAAACGGCCATCTAAACGCAAGGAGGAAAGTCCAGAACAGCGATAAGAGTCCTGATTCCCGATCCGATCTGGAGGCGAAGAAGCGCTGTATCATGTAACCGCTGGTTCCACCAGCACCTTCGATGACGGTCTTAAGCAGGTAAAAAATGATAGCGATGCCGAACAGATTATAGATGGAATAGGCGCTATCCGCGGAAAAATTCAATTTCCACGGGGGCAGTATATTTGTCCACTGCTGGCGGGTAATTCCTTCGATGACCTGATAGCCGCCATCCTTCAGCGGCACTGAAATAGAGAAGACGTCGGGTAATGGGAATTTTGTAAAGGCGATGACCGAAATATAGATAATCATACCGAAGATGAGCACACTTTGAAACACATCGGTCCATACGACGCCGTAAAGGCCGCTCGCCACCGTATACGTCATGGCGAGGACGATCATGATAGTAGACGCCCAGAACTCGGATGAGAGTCCCCAAAACGACGGAATGCCCAAGAATTCGGCGATAAATTTACCTGATCCGACGGCGAAGTAGGTGATCATCGCGATAGTGACGATCAGGATCGAGATAGCGGAGATCAGGCGGGCGACGTGTCCTTCTTTATCGGTACCGAAACGGAATTTCATCCATTCCGCCATGGTCATTACTTCGGCGCGTCGGTTCCATTTACCCATGAAGATCATGAGAAATGCCATGATAAGAGTGACACCGCCGCGGATTTCAACAAAAATTCCGATTGCACCGAGTGTAAAAATCCAGGCGGTATTGATCATCGTACCGCTGACATCCAGATTGGAGGCCATGCCCGAGGCACCCAATACCCACCAGGGAAGTTTACGATTGCCGAGAAAATAGGAATCAATGCCTGACGATGCTTTTCGCTGCATCAGCAGTCCGATTAAAACCATTCCAATCAGGTAAACGGATAAAATCACATAATCAATTAAGTGCACAAGGCCTCCTATATCGTTTTAGATATAACACGGATTACGCAGTAAATGATTATTATACAGAATTACGTCGTTTTTGTGAAGAGTGAGCCACATTGACTCGGATAATCTGATCATCAATCGATCCTTTATCCCAATCTTCAATTGCCTGCAGGGCGGCTTGTTCGTCCAACATTTCAATAAACGCATAACCTCGGGAAATTTTCGTATGATGATCGCGAATGATTTTTACGTTACCGACTTTGCCATATTCAACAAACATCTCATAAAGTTCATCCTCATCCATATCCTTCGGCAGATTTCCGATGTATAAATTCATATCGTCTCCCTCCATATATCAAAATAAACAATATTAACAAATCATAACAGGTAGTTAAGAACGAGAAGAGGTACATCTGTTTAACCCAAAAATGAGTAACAAATATAATATGAATTTTTTTTATAATTGTCAACTTAAAAATGGTGTAATATGAATTTATAGTCATTTTTTCGATGTATCAGGGTTCATCGGTATGATAATTATCGAATAGTGTATCAGCGTATCAAGTTGTTGCAGCTTGAGACATAGTCTAATCAAAGTTTAATCAAATCAGACCCGACGAATATACTACATTATTTACCTGAATATTCGTTATAGTTTACATAATATATATTATACGAAATGATAAAACCATCAAAAAAGGGCTTTTTAGCCCTTATTAGATCAATAGAAATACTATTTGACGGCTCGTTACAGGTCATTCACCTTTGGTTAATTTGTTAAATACAACTTTGGCTCTTTCTTTCAAGGGCGAAGTCATCTTCGTTTCTTTAAGATCATATAAATAATCGAGCGCGTCCTCGGTCGCGTTCAATTTCATCAGCGTCTCTGCCATGAAGTATTTCGCCAATTGATTGTTCGTGTTTAATTTAATCGCCTTCTCCAGCATGATCAACGCTTCGTCGAAATTACCCAGCGCAAATAACGACTTGCCCCAGAGACTGTACGTTATACTGTCCGCCTTGTCCAGTTCCTTCGCCTTGGTAAGAGCTGCGATCACGCGATCCGGCTTGTTCAGCTTATCGAATATAATGGCAACATCCTTTAAATATAATCCCTTTTTCGGGTATATCTTTAGCGCTTCCTTAATCGCTTCAAGTGATTCTTGAAGCTTACCGCTTCGTAATTGGGATTGCGCCAGCGCATACCAGACATAATCATCGTCGCGCTTGATCGAAAGATATCGTTTATACATGATCTCAGAGTTTGGATAATCACCACTAAGATACAGTCGATATCCCTCTGAATAAAAATCTTCGACATTGGCCGAACCTGACTTCGCATCGGCGGCTCCGGCGCTGATCGTTGTTTTTAAATTATCTTTATTCGCAATAATTGACCTTTTCGCGTAATTTGCAAGGGCACCTTTCTGATCAAGCTCAATTACTTTCTTAAAGTAGGCGTTCGCCTTCTCCTGTTCACCCACTGTGGCGTAAATTTTAGCTAAACCGAGGTATGCACGCGGATCCTGTGGTGAAAATTTGATCGCCTGGTTAAACATGCGAATACCGTTATCGTATTCTCTTAATATGCTGTGGACTGCACCGAGATTTAAGAATGATAACGCATTATTTTTATAATATCTTACGCTCTTGATCAGATGCTTCTTGGCAAACTCAAATTTTCTAATCTTCAGAAACGCAGTGCCCAAAATGAGATGCGCCTTGATATAAAAAGGACATATCGCCAATACTCGTGTGAGATTTTCGATCGATTCCTGAAACCGTTTGAGTTCGAAATAGGCTACTCCCAGATTGAAGAAATAATCCGGATCGTATGGATTGATTTGAGCGGCTTTTTCCCAATTTTCAATGGCTTCAGTTAAAGCTCCTTTACGCGCCAGCAGCAAGGCATTTTTATGCAGCGCTTCAGCATCGGGATCTATCTTCGATGGATGCCAACGTATCGTGAGCTGTTTATCGTTGTAAATGATCTCAATATCGTCTTTAAAGTTGACGGGTAATTCGATCAATGAACTGGCAACTTTTAATTTCTCCTCACGATCCTGAGGTGGATGTTCCAGTAACTTTTCGACACCATCGATCTCACTTCGTTGAAATGACGTCGATATTGTTTTATTCAACATATTTTGCTTCATTTTGCTTCATTTCGCTTCGATTCAGACCTCGTAATCTTCTAATACTTTACCAATTAGTGGAATAGACCATCTTTTTCCCATCAAGACCTTAAAGATCCCTATAACTGCCAAACAAATTGTTATAAGCAAAATTAATGCCCAAAATAGACGACTCACGAAATCTATTAAAAATAATAAGGCGATAATCTCGATGATTAAAAGGATGAGTCCCTGTTTCGCATGTTCGGTGACGTATTTGTTATGAGAATATTTCATTAACGGGATAAAACACAAGAATGGTATGTAGCTAAAAATTGCGGCAAATCGGACGTCTTCAAGATCATCTGATTTAGAATTTAGTCTGTTTTCATTCATGGTTTAAGCTCAAATTAGTCATCTGAATAAATGGGTACGCCAGGTGGGAATCGAACCCACAGCCTTTGGCTCCGGAGGCCAACGCTCTATCCGTTGAGCTACTGGCGCGTTAATGATAATATAGCAGATTTTACCGTATTTTGCAACAACATCGTGATGGTCATCGGTCCGACACCGCCTGGAACAGGTGATATCGCTCTCACTTTTTCTGCAACCTCTTCAAATTTTACATCGCCGACGATGCGATAACCACGTTCAGTTTCAGGAGCCTCTACCCTATTCGTTCCGACGTCGACAATAACGGCATCATCCTTCACCATATCCGCTGTGATGAATTCGGGTTTGCCCATCGCAGCGACCAATATATCGGCCTGGCGGGTGTAGTCACTAATATTTTTTGTGCCGGTATGGCACACTGTCACCGTAGCGTTCGCTCCTTTTGCCTTTTTCATTAAGATATTTGCCAGCGGCAATCCCACCAGGTGACTTCTTCCAAGAACGACCACATGTTTTCCGTCAGGAGGAAATCCGCTTCTGATCAATAATTCTTGAATACCAGCCGGTGTACATGACAAAAAACAATCTTCTCCGAGCATCATTTTCCCCAGATTAACCGGACTGAACCCGTCGACATCTTTTTCAGGTGGAATCGCATCGAAGATGCTTTTCTCATTGATATGATCAGGAAGCGGTAATTGAACCAAAATGCCGTGTATTTTAGAATCTCGTTTTAAACCATCGATAATCGACAGAAGTTCCTTTTCACTGATCGATGCATCTCTTTCAATACATTCATTATAGATTGAAAGGTCCTGGCAGGCTTTTTTCTTCATCCGAACATAACTCACAGATGCCGCATTATTGCCGATTAAAACAGTCGCCAAACCCGGGATAAGTCCCTCTCTCCTCAAATCGGCAATTTGATTCTCCAGTTCGTGACGGATATCCCGCGAAATCTTCTTTCCATCGATAATTATCGCACTCATCTCAATACCTCAAGCGTTTGATAGTTAAGGCCTTTCCGGTTCGTGTATCTATGGTTATGACGACGGCACAGAGCATGGCATCCCCTTCGGCGATCTGATAACGCACAGGCATCTGAGTTAAGAAACGCCGTATCGCGATATCGTTTTGCAATCCGATCACCGAATTGACGGGACCCGTCATCCCCACATCGGTAATATAGGCTGTCCCATGCTCAAGAATCACTTCATCTGCCGTCTGAACATGCGTATGCGTGCCGATAACGGCGCTCACCTTTCCATCCATATAGCGCCCCATCGTGACTTTCTCCGCGGTCGCTTCAGCATGAAAATCGAGCACCACGATCGGTGTAATCGCCTTAATCCTGTTTGCTTCCTCAAGAGTGCTTCTAAACGGACAATCGATGGGATACATAAACGTCCGCCCTTGAGCGTTGATAACACCGATTTTTACGTTATCTTTTGTCGTTCCGATGTATGATCCTCGACCGTGTACGCTCTTCGGGTAATTAATCGGTCGAATGATTTTGGAATCCTGATCCAAATATTTGTATATTTTATTCTTATCGAAAATATGATTTCCGCCTGTGATCACATCGATTCCGATGGAAAAATAGTTTTGTGCTATTTCGTAGGTAAGCCCCTTTCCTCCGGCACCGTTTTCGCCATTAGCGATGCAAAAATCGATATTAAAATCAGATTTAATCTTTTGTAAGTGCTTGATCACCGCATTCAATCCCGGACCACCGACAATATCGGCAATAAACAGAATGTTAACCGTATCTTTTAACACTGGAATTCCTCTATAAAATAGGTTACGTTTAGGATCATCCACTTTCATTCATTACTTAGCATAGTCGATGGCGCGATATTCACGGATCACGGTCACCTTGATCTGTCCCGGATACTCCATTTCACCCTGAATCTTCTGAGCGATGTCGCCGGCCAGCTGATCGGCCATGGCATCATTGATCGCCTCATGTTCAACGATGACGCGTATCTCGCGGCCAGCCTGGATGGCATATGTCTTTACGACACCATGAAACGATTCGGCCAGTTCTTCCAGCTTGTGCAGTCGCTTTACATACCCCTCCAGCGTCTCTCGCCGGGCACCCGGACGCGAACTGGAAATCGCATCGGCTGCCTGAACCAGGATGGATATCGGCGAAGTAGGTTCCACATCCTCATGGTGACAGGCGATCGCGTTCAAGACGACGGGTGGTTCCTTGTACTTCTGAGCTATCTCTACACCGATTTCCGTATGAGTGCCTTCGGTGTTCTTATCAATGGCTTTCCCGATATCGTGTAACAGTGCAGCACGTTTGGCGAGAGATGCATCTAATTCCAATTCAGCAGCCATCAGTCCGCACAGGTAAGCAACCTCGATTGAATGCTGTAACACGTTTTGTCCGTAGCTTGTGCGGTAATTCAGTTTCCCGAGCAGCTTAATCAATTCGGCGTGCACTCCATGTATGCCAGTATCTAATAGCGCCTGTTCCCCTATTTCGACGATTTTTTCTTCCATCTCCTGTTTGCTTTTTTCGACGATTTCTTCGATCCTGGCGGGATGAATTCTGCCGTCGGTTATCAATTTTTCCAGGGATAAACGGGCGATCTCACGACGATATGGATCAAATCCCGATAAAATGACCGCTTCAGGGGTATCATCGACGATAACTTCAATCCCGGTAGCCGTCTCGAAGGCTCTGATATTACGTCCTTCGCGTCCGATAATCCTCCCTTTCATCTCATCGCTCGGTAAATTGACCACAGACACCGTGGTTTCGACGGAATGATCTGCAGCAGATCGCTGTATCGCTTGAATAATAATCTCTTTCGCCTCTTTATTTGCGGTCTGTTTCGCCTTCTCCTTGATTTCCTTGACCGTCTGAGCAGCTTCCTGCTTGGCTTTATCGATTAAATTGTCCATGAGAATCTGCTTCGCTTCCTCACGCGATATCCCGGATATTTTTTCGAGCTTAATGTTCTGTTCCTTGATTAGTTGCTCCAGCTCAGCTTCTCGATTGCTGATCGCGCTCTCTTTGCTCTTCATGATCCGCTCGATCTTGTTGAGTTCCTTCTCTTTCTGGTTGAGCAGATCGACCTTGCGGTCCATATTCATCTCGCGACTGGTCAGCTTCTTCTCCAGCTGCTGGATTTCGTTTCGGCGCGATTTGGTCTCATTCTCAAAATCTTGTTTTAACTTAATCCATTCATCCTTAACCTCAAGCAGTTTCTCCTTTTTCAGCGTTTCTGCGCTCTTCTCTGCTTCGGTGATAATCTTCTCGGCTAACTTTTCGGCATTGACAACCTTGCCCTGTCCGATCTTCTTGCTGCTAAGCCACCCGCTGATGAACGCAACCACTCCAACGATTAGAATTCCAATCATCCAATATATTTCCATTGATCCTCCACTAATCGAAACTAGTTAAAAAAAATCCCCGTTATAAATAATTGTACTCCACCTATATTCCTTGATGAATTTAGTAAATACAATTACTTAAAACAGGGATTTAAAAATAATATTTAAGCGAACAGATCTGTTATCTATTCGTGGTAATAATCACTCAGCTTTGAGTTCAATTTTTCAATCATCACTTTTATACGAGTCGTAGCCATATCTGTAGTGACTTTGTCTTTTTTATTTACAAGTGTACGTTCCTTGAAGAGTTCATCAGTGATGTTCAATGCAGCGAGGATGGCTATCTTCAATGACGAATCGCTCGGAACATCCTTGAAAACCTCCTTCATCTTTCCGTCCACATACTTAGCTACTCGTCGAATATACTCTACATCTGTATTCCCCTTTATTGGATAATCATTACCGTAAATATTTACTTTTAAAATATTGAATTGATCGTCCATTATCAACATACTATATTAAAAATGTTAATTCCCGCAAGTAATTGTAATTACTATTTAAAGCATCTTGTTATATTGAGAAAACCTGTTGCAAGTTATCTAATTTTAATAAAATTGTCTCAAGTTTTTGTTTAATGATCTCTTGTTTGTTATCTTTTATATTAGACTGTCCGGCCGTCGTTTTCAGATCCTCATTCTCATGAGTAAGTTTCTTCAGCAGTTCGTCGTACTCACCCAATTTATTGATAAGCTCCTGATTCTGGTCTTTCAATCTATTATTTTCAGCTTGCAACGAATTAATGATCTCAATCGCTTTATTGATTTTATCATCTAATACATCAAGCTGGTTTTCGTCCATTTAGTGTCGCTCCGATATCTTACGTTCGAAGGTTAATATTCAGTTTTTGTTTAAGTGAATCGATAATCTGACTGATACTCGAATCGACTTCTTCTTCAGTCAGCGTCCTTTCCTCAGAAAAATAGACCAGAGAAAAAGTCAGGCTTTTTTTATTGTTTTCAATTTGTTTACCCGTGAAAAGGTCATAAAGTTTCACAGATCGCAAATATTCGCCTCCGGCCTGCCAAATCTCTGCGATAATTCGTTTCGATGGCACATCCACATCGACCAGAAACGACAAATCGCGAAATATAGAAGGAAATTTGGGAATACTATTGTATGTTTTTTCCCATTCTTTATGCTTCAACAACTCATGAAAATCGAGTTCAGCCACAAAAATTTCATTTTTGATCTCGAATAATTTTTGGATATTGCGGTTGATGGATCCCAGGCACCCTATTCTTGCCCCGTCGACTGTCAAATCCAGCTGCCGATGGTCGAAAAACGAATAGCTCGAATCCTGAAAGTCCACATTTCTCACATTCAATCGGTCGCAGAATAGTTCCAGATCACCCTTGATATCGTGAAAACCGATGGCTTTATCTGGTTCTGCCCAGATTCCCTCGCGTATATTTCCGGTACCAAGATATACGATCTTCGTCTGTTCCTCATGTTGCTGCCCTTTTACCAGCCAGTGAAATGTATTTCCGATCTCGAACAGTTTAAAGCTTCTGTTCTGCCTGTTCAAATTCCACCTGGCCACAATCAATGCCGATGGTATCAGACTTGACCTCAATGAGGCAAGATCCTCACTGAGCGGATTACGGATGTCGATCGGTTCATTAACACAGAACGGACGCGTCTCCGACTTCTGGATCAACGTATTGGTCACAATTTCAAGATATCCTATTCCCGTTGAGATATCCCTGACTTCCTGTGAGAACGATTCGATGCTATTTTTCCGGGAATCCAGCTTGATCACCGCACTGATATTGCCTGTTATATTATTGTAGCCATAAATGCGAGCTACCTCTTCGATCAAATCTTCCTCGATGCTGACATCGGGTCGATGAGACGGCACGTTCACATGAATCACATCATTGACGACATTCACGTCGAATTCGAGTGATCTAAGTATATCTTCAATCCTACCGATATCGATGGGAATACCCAGGACCTGTTTTAATCGACTCGGGCGCAACGATATCGCTGTTTTTTCAATTTTGTTTGGATAATTATCAACATATCCATGGGCAGCAACGCCACCCCCCAGTTCACAGAATAAGGCAGTTGCCCTGTTTAACGCGTAAACCACTCCGTCATAATCGACGCCTCGTTCAAAACGCTGTGACGAATCGGTCGATAAGCCCATTTTTTTTGAAGTCCTGCGAATATTATCAGGGTTGAAATAGGCGCTCTCGAGAAGTATTCTGGTAGTGGATCCGGTAATTTCCGAGTTCAGCCCTCCCATGATGCCGCCCAGGGCTACTGGCTTTTGTGCATCACATATCATGCACGACTCTTCATCGAGTTTTCTCTCCACTTCATCGAGCGTCGTGAAGGATTCGTCAGGCTTTGCATTTCTCACCACAATCGTCCCATCTGCGATGGTGTCGTAATCGAATGCATGCAGTGGTTGACCTGTCTCCATCATCACGAAGTTGGTGATATCGACCACGTTATTGATGCTGCGGATACCGACGGCTTCCAATCGTTTCGCTAACCATAACGGGGATGGGCCTATCGTAACGTTCTCTATGTATCTTGCCGTATATCGGGGACAATTCTCAGGATTCAAGATAACGACTTTTATCAATTCGTCGACGTGTTGATCACTATTTTCACGTACATTAAATTCAGGTTTTTTGACTCGTGAACCGGAGAATACAGCGACCTCCCGAGCGACCCCGATAACTCCGAGACAATCAGGCCTGTTCGCCGTTACGTCGATTTCGATGACCGCTTCGCCCTTTTCCAGATACTCTTTTAAATTGAGGCCATCAGGGATTTGGTTATCGAGTTCGAGAACAATATCACTTTGGTTAGAAATTCCCAACTCTGCTGCCGAGCAGATCATACCCTCTGAAGCGACGCCTTTGATCGTACTGGTCTTTAGACGAATATTGTTTGGCAAGAGAGCCCCGTCAACTGCGACCGGCACCTTCAGTCCTGAACGGACATTGGGGGCACCGCAAACGACCTGCAATGTTCTATTGCCAACATCGACCTGGCAGCGCGACAGATGATCCGAATCCGCAACGGCTTCCACTGTCGTAATGGTGCCGACGAATACGCCATTAAAATCGTAATGGACGTACGTGATTCCATCGACTTCAAGTCCCTGAAGCGTAATTTTCTCGGCGACTTCTTCAGCCGATAATTTAAAATTAACGTATTCTTTAAGCCAATCGAGCGTAACTTTCAAAATGTATCCTCAGCGATGAAAATCAAAATTGTTGCAAAAATCGTAAATCATTTTCATAGAAAACACGAATATCGTCGATCTGATATCGTAACATGGCGATGCGCTCTATCCCCATCCCGAACGCATAACCGGTGTATTTTTCCGAATCGTAATCGACATATTTAAAAACAGCAGGATGGACCATTCCTGCACCAGAAATTTCGATCCAACCAGTACCCTTGCATATTCTGCATCCGGTTCCGCCGCATTTGAAACATGAAAAATCATATTCAGCACTCGGTTCCGTAAACGGGAAATAACTGGGCCTGAATCGTATTTTAATGTCTTCACCGAGTAGCTTCTTCGCGAACGCCAGGATAATCCCTTTCAGATCTGCGAAGTTAATTCCTTCGTCGACGACAAGTCCTTCGACCTGGTGAAATGTGGGATAATGAGTTGCGTCGATCGCATCTTTGCGGAAGCATCGTCCGGGCGCGATAATCCGAATCGGTGGTTTAAATTTTTCCATCGTCCTCACCTGAACGGGTGACGTATGCGTCCGTAAAAGCAGGTTATCCGTAATATAGAACGTATCATGCGAATCCCGGGCAGGATGATTGACAGGTATATTCAGTGCCTCAAAATTATAATAGTCAGATTCCAGCTCAGGGCCCATTTCGATACGAAATCCCATACTGGTGAAGATCGACTTAATCTCATCCTGAACTACTCTGAGCGGATGTTTTCGACCGTATAACGGCTTAATTCCAGGAAGCGAGGTATCGAAAAAGGTGTGGGTACGATGAGAAAGCTGTAATCCTTCCACCCTCTCGGCTATCAGGTTTTGAGCCAGTGATTTAAGCTCATTTAATTGCTGACCGAGAAGTGGACGCTCTTCTGGTGCTACTTTTCCCAGAAGAGCCAGATATCCTGAAATGATACCCTTCTTGCTCAAGTATTTGATGCGCAACGCTTCCAGCACTTCGGCACCCGAACACGCTTCGATCTCTTTTTCGAATTGAGTGCGAATATCCTGTAGCTGCTGAATGATATCATTTAATGATTGATCCATGTGACACTATCCTAAACCTGAGTTTTTTGGACTATTTTCTGAAAAGTCACCGGATCGGTAAACGCGATATGCGCTAATACCTTACGATCTAAATCGATGTTACTCTTCTTCAAATTGTCCATGAATCTCGAATAGGATAAACCATTTTGCCTGGTAGCTGCGTTAATTCTGGCTATCCATAATCTTCTGAAATCGCCCTTGCGTTTTTTGCGATCTCGATAGGAATACGACAACGACTTATCGACAGCTTCTTTCGCTGTGCGAATAAGTTTACTCTTACCGCCATAATAGCCTTTTGCCATGGCTAATATTTTTTTTCGTCTTCTATGTGAAGGTACGGCGTTTTTCGATCTGGGCATTACTCCTCCAATATCACACTAAAATTAATCGTTTGATCTTCTTCTCTTCTGCCGGAGAAACCAAGTCGACCTGACTCAATCTTCTCTTGCGTTTTCGAGTCTTTTTTGTCAAGATGTGACTGGCAAAGGGATGAAATCGGGTGACTTTGCCGGTCCCGGTAACCTTAAATCGTTTTGCTGCTCCTCGTTTACTCTTCATTTTAGGCATAACAAATCCTCTTCAGCTTATTTTTTAACTAAAAACAACACGATACTCTTTCCTTCCAGTTTCGGCTTATTTTCGACGCGAGCGATATCCTCAAGCTCCTCCTCTACCCGTTTAATCAATTGTTCTCCGAATTCTTGATGCGCTAACTCACGTCCTTTGAAGACGACACTGACTTTGACTTTATTACCCTGTTCGATAAATTTTCGAGCGTTTTTAATTTTAAATTCAAAATCATGATCTTCGATGCTCGGCCTCATCCGTATTTCTTTAACCTGGATGACGTGCTGTTTTTTCTTTACGAGTTTCTCTTTTTTACTTAACTCGTACTTGTATTTACCAAAATCCATTATCTTACATACAGGTGGATCCGTCGTCGAAGCGATTTCAACCAGATCCAACTCTTCCCTCTCAGCAATGCGCTGAGCTTCGTTCACGTCAAGGACTCCGATTTGATTTCCTTCGGAGTCGATCACACGTACTTTAGGGCTCCTGATCTGATCGTTTACCCTAATTTTTTTTTCTTTGATCTTCTATTTCCTCCTAAATAATCAAGTTATCTGCTTGGTCGAGATCTCATGGGTGACTCTGTCGATAAAATCCTGGACATTAAAGCTTCCCAAATCCCCTTCTTTTCGTTTACGAACCGATATCGTCGCTTCAGCGATCTCTTTATCACCGATGATGCACATATACGGTATCTTCTGCATCTCGGCGTCTCTAATTTTGTAACCGATTTTTTCGCTTCGATCATCTAATTTAACCCGAATCCCACTGTCGACCAGGCGCTCGCGCAATATCTCGGCATGTTCGAGGTGAGAATCGGTGATGGGTAACAGGATCACCTGAACGGGTGACAGCCAGACCGGGAAGGCTCCACCGTAGTTTTCGATGAGAACACCGAAAAATCGCTCCAGCGAGCCCATCAGAGCCCGATGCACCATGATCGGTCTCTGGTCGTGACCATCCTGGCCACGATACGTTATATCGAACCGCTCGGGTTCGTTAAAATCAACCTGGATCGTGGTGCATTGCCACGCACGATCCAGTACATCCTTTATCTTAATATCGATTTTCGGACCGTAGAACACGCCTTCGCCCGGATCGATCGAATAAGCTAATCCCAATTTTTCGAGTGCAGATTTGAGTGCTTCAGTCGCCTTATCCCAATTCTCGACCGTCCCGACATAATTATCCGGTCTCGTCGATAAATAGACATCGTAATTCTCGAATCCAAACGTTTTCAGGATATATGTATTAAAATTTAAGCATCGTAAAATTTCGTCTTCGAGTTGATCAGGGCGACAGAAAATATGAGCGTCGTCCTGTGTGAACCCACGAACGCGCAGCAGGCCATGGAGCACCCCTGAACGTTCGTATCGATAGACCGTCCCCAGTTCCGCCCAGCGTATCGGTAGCTCACGGTAACTTCTCGTCCGCGATTTGTAGATCGCCAGATGAAATGGGCAGTTCATCGGTTTGATCTGATACTGCACATTATCCATTTCATTCGGTTTAAACATGCTCTCGCTATAGAAATCGAGATGTCCGCTGACCTCCCAGAGATTTAAGCGGGCGATGTGCGGCGTATTTACCAGTTCGTATCCAGCCTTGAGATGCTCATCTTTCCAGAAGTCCTCGATTAACTTGCGTATCAGAGCGCCGTTCGGGTGCCACAGGATGAGACCAGCACCGACGGTCTCATTGATGCTGAACAGATCGAGTTCTTTGCCCAGCCGTCGATGATCACGTTTCCTTGCTTCCTCCAATTTATGCAGGTAATCATCCAACTGGCTCTTTTTCGGGAATGAGATCCCGTAGATACGCTGTAGCATCGGATTGGATTCATCACCCTTCCAATAGGCTCCGGATATGTTCAGCAGTTTAAAATATTTTATCTGCTTCGTGGACACGAGATGAGGTCCGCTGCAGAGATCGATGAAATCTCCCTCGCCGTATACACTTAATTCACCCTCCAGGGTTTGAATATGCTCGAGTTTAAATTTTTCATTGCGTTCGCTGAACAGCTCAATCGCTTCATCGCGCGTTACCACCCTGCGCTTGAACGGTTTGTCACTGTCGATGATCTCCTGCATCACTTTTTCAATTTTTTCCAAATCTTCCGGGGTCAGAGTTCGGCCGACTTCCACGTCGTAATAAAAACCATGGTCGATCGCAGGCCCGAATCCAAAATTTGCTTCCGGAAATAATTTTTTTATGGCATGAGCCATGACATGCGACGTACTATGCCAATACGTGTCCAGTCCCTCAGGATCGTCCGCTGTGTAAAACACGATTCGCCCATCGGAATCGAGAGGACGATTCATATCAACCATACGATCATTGAACTTCGCAACGATCGCTTGCTGTGAGAGCTTGCGACTGATTTGCTCAGCAATATCCGATGGTGTAGAACGTTTTGCAAATTCACGATCGGTATCATCGGGAAATATGATTTTTATGTATTCGCTCATAGGACTTTACTTTTCCGGAGGCATGTAGCCCCCATATTAGAGAGCCGAACCCTGAACAACGTCATGATTCGGCCCGCTACATGTTTAAATTTCATCGAGTTGAAATCGATTTTAACGTGGGCGATACTGGAATTGAACCAGTGACCTCTTGCATGTCAAGCAAGCACTCTAACCATCTGAGCTAATCGCCCCTAAGTTATATGTAAAAATTTCGATTCTCGAGATCATTCGTGCCGAGGGCCGGAGTCGAACCGGCACGGATATAAATATCCGAGGGATTTTAAGTCCCTTGCGTCTGCCAATTTCGCCACCCCGGCACATGATAGCCTGCCTGAGGCGGCGATCGGAATCGAACCGATGAATAGAGGTTTTGCAGACCTCCGCCTTAGCCACTTGGCTACGCCGCCCTAAAATAATTGAGCGGGAGACGGGACTTGAACCCGCGACCCCGACCTTGGCAAGGTCGTGTTCTACCACTGAACTACTCCCGCAATTGGTTAAAATATAAATAAAAAAATGATATTATGCAAGCTTTTTTTGTCTTAACTATTGAATAACGTTATATTTCACGATCCTTATTTTTTAACCGCTGCAATATTTCAGCGCGCGCATCCCTGATGTAATTCCGTTGTTTTTGTGTCTTCCGATATAGATAATAAACAATTAAGACCAACAGTATGATTATATAAAGTTTAATCATGAAGCGTTAATATAGTTATTTTTTTCTGAATTGTCAAGATTTTTTTTGATTTTTCTGTGTAATTTTGTACGTTTATCATTCAGCATCCTGCTGTCAATATATATCGAACATTTATGCTATCGGTGAATGAATATCTTCCTACTATTCATGATGATCCCGCTAAACGGAATAAGCCATCACCTGGCTGTGCATTAGGGATATCCCCCATCGTGCGTTCATGGCAATTAGCTGCGGAACGCAGGAGATTGCTTCGCGATTCACAAAGCGGAATCGCTCGCAATGACAGCGAAAGACCTTTCATCTCAATATTAATAAAGCTCATGTTCTCAGATCAATGATTATGCACAATCATTTTGTAAATTGTAAAAATCGTCCCCGTAATTACAAAACTGTTACCTGTCTCATTATGATACAAGTGCATCAGAATATGTCATCGTTAAATGAGTTTACACATGTTTTCCTGCCTATTTATTATGGTTTGGCACATGGTACAATAATTGCATCATTTTACAGAAAAGTAACATTCTGTCCTTACGGAGATGAGAATTATGCAAAAAGTAAACGTTTATGAAATGATCATTACCTGCGAATCCTGTGGCAATGTGAAACGATTTCGAGTTCACTCTCAAGAAGACTGCGATAGACTGTTTAAGAACTTTCATTGCGAAAATAATTGTGGACGTAATTTATTAAGTTTTATCACCGTTGGTACCATCGACAGAGAAGAATTAATCACTCAAGACATGAACTTCCAATATGCTATGGCAAAATAAGTCTAAAACTGATATGTCGTTCGAATTATGAATTCATTTCCTTTATAAATAGGCACATCATGGTGATAATACGCATCACCATAGAGCATCTTAAACGACATATACAGGTGTAAATTCGAATTAAACCTTACCGTATTGCCCAATCCCCCACCAACGATATCGGCCTGCCCGATCAAATACTCATTTTCAATATAGGATCGTCCCTCGAAAAGCACATCGACTGAAAATAGTTCTGATAAGTGGATGCGATAGACGGCATCCATCTCCATCTGGGTGATATTCGAATTTTTTTCCTCCGTGATCAGCGCGATCCCATCCCAGGTCTCATTGCGGCCCGATTTACGAAACCGTCCTTCGACCCAAAACATTCGTTTGAATCCGTGATACAGGAGGCTTATCGTACTGCCAAATTTTTGGCCGGAGCCGTAAATTTGTTTGTCGTTTATCTGATCCCGAAAGTAATATGTATATAAAAAATCAACATTTAAACGAAGGTATTTACTGATATCGTGGCTATATCCCAGATTACCCCCGACCTGATCGCCAGGATCAAATGATGTCTCCATATCTTTGACAAATTTATAGACACCACGGTACACATAATTCCACCCGATCCCCATGACAATTTTCTTATTGACCGGGATTGCGTAGACCACGCCCGAACTCAGCGTCAGTCCCTGTCCGAAGACCGGAAGGCGGAATCGAAACACGTTCTGCGACAAGAATCCCGATAAAACGCTCTCCTCCCTCGTCAGCTCGGTCCTGCCCGTCGGAACGCCCACGCCGGCACTGACAAGTAATTTATTCGCAAAGAGAAGATAGTTACCTCTGATCCATGTATCTGAAAAACCCGATAACTCGATATCGGCATAGCGCGATATCGCCGGGGAATGAGATATTTGCAGATTACCGTTACGGCTAAAGGGAATGTTTATGGTAAACGGGAATGTCGCCTCTGCAATCCTGTCGGGTACTCCATCGATCTTCCAGTTTTGCATCACGATACCGGTGCTCACGTAGATCGTATTTTGATTCGCTCCCTTTATCAGTCCTTGTGAAAAACAAATTCCCGGAAATAATACGATAATTAAGAATAACTTTTTCATGTTCACTCCTGCTGCTGTGACTCGGTATATCCTTAAGCATCGCCCAAGCGGCGCGATGCGTTCCAATTCGTTTGATTAATTATTATAATAAACGATCTCTCCGTTTTTATCTGAACCCTACTTCACGATCATCATTTTTACGATCGCTGTCTTGCTTTCGGCATCCAATCTCACAAAATATAATCCGCTGGCAACGCTCTGACCAATATCGTTGAGACCATCCCAGATCGCTTCATTGTGCCCGGCATTCATTGGCTCATCAACCAATACTTTAACCCTCTGCCCTAACATATTATATATTATTATGGTAACATGAGTCCGCTGTGAGATATCATAGCTTATCTTCGTGACAGGATTGAATGGATTCGGATAATTTTGATATAATTTAAATTGCAACGGGACCAGGGGGATACCCTCATTATTCTTGTTAATAAATCCCTCATCACCTGCAATTAACTTAAATTTTCTCTTCGTTTCTGCATTTCCTGACAGGTTGAAACGATAGCTTCCTGCTGCGGACGATTCTATACCCGATAAATCGAAGGCTCTGCCTGCTGTCAGATCGAACAGGATCAACTTCCATTCAGCCGGCAGGTGTTCGTGAATATCACATGAAATATTCATCGTCTTGTCTGCCCCGACTAAATTAGTATGAAGAGTCAGATTCCAGATGTAACCCTCTTCCCCATTGCTCTGTAAATCGGTAGAATATTTCCCCGGGTGGATTTTCCAGTGGCTATTATCGACATACAATTCGATAAACTTTCCGATCGGGGGCGCCTCGAGCATATCGTAATGATCAAATTGATTGCATGCATCGTCTTTTACGCCTAATATATTGTGATGATCAAAATAGTTCGCACATTCTGCTTTCAGTTCGATTAAAAACTTGACATCCGATGAACCCAGCAGGGTACGGTGCAATGTAGGCTTCATTTTAGCTAGTTT
>JAFGOE010000014.1 GCA_016926625.1 Candidatus Zhuqueibacterota bacterium | reverse complement strand
GATAACGGCAGTTTCCTGGGAATGGAAACCGGTGCCGTATGGGTCCTGGCTGATTTTGAAAATGTTGCTGCAGGTGTTCAGGGCTTTACATTGGCTGGTTGGGGACCGGCAGGTATTTCAATAGAACGAATTACCGATCCTACGGGTCTAAGCGATGGCGTCCTGCAACTTAACCATGACTATACCGCTGGTGAAAAATCGTTCATCAGTAAAGAGGGAGTCGTGCTCTACTCCGAAGAAACCATGACACACGCGCACACGATAACCATGGATGTATTTATTCCTGATGATTTTCCCGTAAGCTCGTTCTTTGAGACAGTCATCAACGGCCCGGCAACGATACCTGAATGGACCTGGACGCCGTTGGCCTTTGATAGTTCAACATTGAAATATGGAGAGTGGAATACGCTGTCGATCGATGTGCAGGCACTCGTCGATTCCGGAAAGGTCGATCCCCAAAAGTCCGCCGTAGTAGGCGTACAGATATTTGATAATGATCCTCAAACCTGGTCCGGCAGTTTGTATTTCGATAATCTAACGTTATTCGGTATTCCTCAGCCGGAAGGGGCCTTAGCTTCTCCGCCTCTTGTTATTTCGACCGATACGACGATGGTGCCCGGCGGAAGCGGTAGTGTCCATTTTGTCCGCTTCGACTGGGTGGATAACACGCTGGGGACTGAGACATATAATATCTATATGAGCACATCGCCGTTTACAGATATCAACGATGAAGGCGTTATCTTGTACGCTGGCGGCATACCGCACGGATTCCAATCCTACACCCATAGACCGTACACGAGTGATGGTGCGGAGACAACCTATTATTATGCGATCACATCCACCGACGGGATTACCGAAACGGGTTATACCGTAGAATCTTCAGGTTCTGCTACTTTACCGACGACGCCTAACTGGAAAATATTATATGTAGAAGATTTCGCGAGCTCATTTGTGCTCGATGGGCTGAACACAGAATTTTTACAATATGTTGATGACTATCAGATTACCCCTGAAACAGGTTCTTATGCCGATGGTTCGGCCTGGGCACCCGGTGGTAGTGATCTGGACTTCAAAGTAACCATGATTATGGATGATAATTATCTCTACTATTCCGGTGATGTTACAGACGATGATCTAAGGGAAGTCGAAGGCGGATTTCAAGCCTGGGAAGGTGACGCGCTGGAGCTCTATATGGGATTCTACAATATCCTGGATTTAGATGCATTGCATCAAAAAGGAGATAACATCGGTGACGGCGGCGATTGGAGAATCAGCTTTACTTCTATGGGCGACGTTCAGTTAAGCGGATACATAAGCTCAGAGGTACCTGGACTGGAATCTGTCGTCTTCGCTAAATTTACGGGCGACGGCTACATCGTAGAGGCAAAATTCAATCTCGATTCGCTGGCCGGTGGTGATCTTGTAGTGACTGACGGGATGTTACTCCCCTTTAAGATCGATAACACCGACATGGATCCTGTGTTAGGGGGCGACGAGGAGAGAACATTGATCATTGGTGTGGGATCGATGGCCGAACCAGGGGACGTCGATTTAGACTCGCCGTGGAGAAGGCCTCATTGCTGGGGCGTTCTGGAAGTTATTGGCGGACCGACAGCCGTTGAAAGTAACATCGCAAGTGTTCCTGGAGAGTTCAAAGTGTACGATAACTATCCGAATCCCTTCAATCCTGTTACGACGATACAGTACGATATTCCGAAAAATTCTATGGTTCAGTTGAAAGTATTCGATATTCTGGGTAGAGAAGTCGCTACCCTAGTAAACAGAAAACAGGCAGCAGGATCATATTCTATTAACTTTGATGCATCGAACCTCGCTAATGGAATTTATATTTATAAAATTACTGCTGACAATTATTCATCGACTAAAAAAATGATGCTGCTGAAATAAATTGTTCTGAGGAGCTGTGTCAAAGGGATGTTATCTTTGACGCAGCTCTCTCGTTTTTGGAGATGATTCCGAACCGTAAAATTAATCCAGGCTAGCCATGAAAAACAATTCAAAATTATTCGTCTCATTGCTCCTCTTGAGTTTGTTCGTTACCATGATTCCATCTGTATATGGGGGCACAACCGGAAAAATTTCCGGGAAGGTAACAAGCCAGGAGACCGGAGAGCCATTATTTGGTGCGAATGTTATGATCCAGGGGACTAACTTTGGTGCTGCAACAGATGTCGACGGCGAGTATTTCATTTTAAACATTCCACCCGGTATCTATACAATTAAAGCTTTTTTTATGGGTTACACAACGCAAGCGATCGGAGAAGTACGGGTGCAGGTCGATCTGACGACGCGCGTGAATTTTAAGCTCAGCAGCTCCGTATTAGAGATGGATGAAGAAGTAACCGTCGTCGCCGAACGCGTCATCCAAAAAGACCTCACGTCATCAGAGATAAGTATCCAGTCCGACAAGATAAACACCCTGCCTGTTCGGGATGTCACGAGTCTGCTGACCATGCAAGCCGGTGTAACACGAGATGTCGGTGGCAATCTGCACATCAGGGGCGGGAGAACGACAGAGATTAGCTATATGGTCGATGGGGTACAGGTGATGAACGCTGTTAACCGGTCCGCGGGCATCAGTATCGACGATCAATCGATCGAAGAATTAAAAGCCATTACAGGAACGTTCAACGCAGAGTACGGACAGGCCTTATCCGGTGTGGTCAATATAGTGACCAAGAAGGGCACAAATAAATTTACCGTCAATGCCACGGCTTACATCGGAGATCATGTGAGTTTTGACGACGATGTTTACTACCTCCAGGGAAACAGGGAATGGGCCGAAGCCGCGGCCAGGGCGCTTACTTCAAAAAACAGCGGATTTATCAATTATGATTTTTCGCAACATGGGATTGATAATTATTGGGAACTCCAATCAGCTTTAGATCAAAAATACAAACCCTGGCAGACAAAAGAACCGTATTTAGATTCGTATAATCCTTTTAAAAATTATGATATTCAACTCAATATATCAGGACCGATCGCGCACACTAAAAATAAAATTTCATACTTTCTTGCGGGACGTTATCAAAATCGTCCAGGCTATCAGCAAGGAAGACGCTATTTTATGCCATGGGGAATATGGCAGCCTGTATCCGATCCTGTACACACATTTAAAATGCCGGACGGGGAACAGGTCAACCTCAGTTGGTACGAAGGACTATCAACACAGGCCAAGGTATTCGTCAACCTCACTGACCTGACGTTTAGCTATGGTTTTTATTATAACGACGATTACAGTTACGGGGGAGGTCAAAAATATCTGCCTGATGGCGGACGCAATTATTATACGGATAGGTACACACATATTCTTTCGGCGACTTACGTCTTCTCAAACAGCACTTTTCTTGATATCAAAGGAAGTTATTATTCCAATGATCATGAGAGTTATTTATACAAAGATCCCTATGATTACCGATACATGCCGACGAATTCGGGTGATTTCCAGCAATATGTGTTCAGACCGGAACAGAACTCAAATATCGAGGTGAAAAACAATCCCAACGATTTCTCCTTCTGGGGTAATGATGTGGATCGTTCCAACGATTTTACACGTTACTATGCTCTCAAATTTGACCTTACCAGTCAGATAAACAAAAATAATATGGTGAAATTCGGAGGCAGTGCTCGATTTCACGACATAAAGCGAGATTATTACGCTTTACAGTTTTCTCAAGCCGATTACAGACCGGTCATTTCGGAAAAAATAACGCCGTTCCATTCATATTATACCGCAAGTCCTCAAGAATTCGCAGCATATATACAGGATAAAATTGAGTTTCAAGAGCTGATCATCAATTTTGGAATCAGGTACGATTATTTTGATTCCGATGGTAGAATTCTGGCCGATCCGCGTGATCCTCAGATTTATTCACCTTTTAAACTGGATCATATCTACAGCAATTACGATCCGACTTTAGAAGAGGATGAATTGATTGAATATACCCCTGAGGAAAGGGAAAAATTTTGGTATAAGGGTACCAGGGGAAAATCGCAAGTCAGTCCGCGCTTTGGTATTTCATTTCCGATTACTGCAGAGGGTGTCATCCATTTTTCTTACGGTCATTTTTTCCAGAATCCGGAATTTCAGTATCTATACGCGAACCCGAATTTCTGGATCACAGGCGCCGGAGCCACCAATCTGGTAGGGAATGCAGATCTTGATGCAGAGCGAACCGTGATGTATGAATTAGGTCTTCAGCAGCAATTATTCGACAGATTATTTGTTCAGGTGACCGGTTTTTACAGAGACATTCGGGACTGGATCGGGACAGGTTTCCCGATCGATACGTATCGTGGAACAACTTATTATCACTATGTAAACAAAGACCATGCAGTTGCAAAGGGATTAACATTGTCCTCTAGCTACTCTCTGGGTAATTTTTATTATAATCTCGATTACACCTTTATGCAGGCCAGGGGCACATCCTCTGACGTGCAGGACGCATATAATGATATCAGCGCAGGGCGTTCTCCGAGGGTACAGCTGATCGATTTGGATTGGGATCAGCCCCATTCCTTAAATGCTGTACTCGGTTACAACAATAAAAAAACGGGTTGGTCGGCGACATTAATTAGCACCGTAAATTCGGGATTTCCATATACGCCCGAGTTCGCCAGAGGCGAGGCAGCAGGGTCCAGCGTATTTGTTGGATTGCGTGAAAACAGCGAACGCAGGCCGACGACGATCAATTTCGATTTGCGCTTAGCCAAAGCCTTCTATTGGGGTCCTTTTGATATTCAGGCATTTTTAGATGTTACCAATCTTCTCGATACACGAAATGCAAACTATGTTTACGCAGACACCGGGCTGCCTGATTATACATTGCAGGATTATCAAAATTGGTCGCGGCTTACCGAGATATCGAATTCCACTGAATATTTTAATAATCCGGGTATGTATTCAGCACCCAGGTTTATTCAACTTGGTTTAAGAATTAGCAATCGATGAGGTTTTTAAATGAATATAAAAAATTTCCACAATAAAACCGTGACAAAATTAATAAAAACGGTTGCTCTTGTAACTATGATGATGCTGATTTTATTAAGCCATTCTTTGCATGCCCAGGTTATCGGGCGGGTTGGATCTACAGCCTCTCCTTTTCTTAAGATCGGCGTCGGAGCCCGTGCTTTAGGCATGGGTGAAGCTTATACCACGCAGGCGGAAGATGTGACCGGTATATACTGGAATCCTGCCGGTTTAGCCAATATTTCAAAAATGCAAGTTCTTATTAATCATTACGACTATATCGCTGATCTTCATTATGAGTTCGGTGCTATAGCAATTCCGATTAGACACTTCGGTACAGTCGGTTCATTCGCTGGTTTTCTGGGTATGCCGGATATTGAGCGAACGACGATACAATTCCCCAACGGTACGGGTGAAAAGGTTTCGGCGAATTCTTTCGTCGTTGGAATCAGCTATGCCCGTGCCCTGACCGACCGTTTTTCAATCGGTAGCAACGCGAAGTACATTCGGGAGACCATTTGGCATTCTACTGCTACAGGATTTGCTTTCGATATCGGTGTATTTTATCGAACTTTCTTTAAAAATCTGAAAATTGGAATGTCAATCACCAACTTCGGGACCGATATGCAGATGGAAGGCCGGGATATGCTTATCCAACATGATATCGACAACACCTTTGAAGGTAACAATGAAAACATCGGAGGGCATCTCGATACCGACAGATTTCCATTGCCGATTTTATTCCGCGTGGGTCTGTCCGCTAATTTAGCGGAGGACTTCTTCGCTCTCGAGAACTACGATTGGATCCTCGCCGTGGATGCCGTTCACCCTAATGACAATAAGGAATATGTGAGCACGGGTACGGAATTGAAGATCTATGATATTTTCTCACTGCGTACTGGTTACAGACAGATGTTTCTTGAAGATAGCGAGGGCGGTCTAACCTTCGGATTCGGCCTCCATGTCAGAACAGCAGGCGCCGAGATGAATCTTGATTATGCAAATGTTGATTTCGGCAGACTTGACAGACAAAACAAGTTTTCATTGATACTTTCATTCTAAGAAAGATATTGAGGAGTTTTCCATGAAAATTAGATATATCATACCTCTTTTATTAATTGTTGCAATTTGTGATTCGTATGCTCAGGACAATCTGAAGGGCAACGCAATTTACAGAGCTCGTAATGTTCACGCCGGAAATTTGGTCCGGGTTACATTTCATAATAATGCCAGACTGGGCAGTGTGAAAGGCGATCAGAGTGAGGTATATGCAGGTGAATGGCCGATCGGCTCGGGTATGGTTCAGATGGGTAACAGTTCAGCTTATGTGATGAGTGAAATGAGGATTTACGCCGGTACCGATTCTGTGACTGGTGATTCAACGTATGATGTCATTACTCCGGTTGTGTTTTGTGAAGGCTGGGATCCAAATTTATTTTCGCATGATACCCTGGGAGTATTTTTAGGTTTCGAACCTCTTCCAAATTATCTGAATATCACCCAGAAAGAGAAAGATCCTTATCACGCCGTCGCGATGAGTCACCAGGCCTTCACGTGGCCTCCGTATTGGCCGGATAAGCTGGAGGATGCGATTGATCCGGGCTGGAGCAATCACTGGAATGGTTATTTCGGAAAAGACCAGAAAAATGCGGATGAAGAGAGCTATTTTGTCCTCGACGATAATGGCTTTAATAAAAGAGTGAAAGGTTATGCCCTACCTAAACCGATCCCATCAGATCCGAATAGAGGCGGTTTGGGACTGCGTCTTTCTGTCAGAGGATTGCAATGGTCTAATCCGGACGCGGAAGATTGTATTTTCTGGCTATATAAGATTAAAAATTTTGGTGAATTAAAACTGGAAAAAACCCTCTTTGGTGCGAACGTCGGAGCATCAAGCGGCGCCCTCGTTTCAGTTAATAGCGACTGGGATGATGATGATGCCCGGTTTTATAGGGAACTGAGCCTTGCCGTAAACTTTGATAACGATAATATCGGAACCCAGGGTTATTCACCGGTTCCATGGGTCGGCTTCGCATTCCTCGAGAGTCCGGGCAATCCATACGATGGGATTGATAATGATGGTGATGGAAATAATCCGGAGAATCCGGGCGGTGGAACCGGGAAAATCATTGCAGAAATCGATGATTTTTATAAATTTTACGCTCCCGGTGAGCCTATTGTCCTCATTGATTATGAGAGCGAATACAACGATCGCATTATTTCCGCCATGCCCGACACAGGTATAGTGATTACACATAACGGCAAGAAGCACAGAATGAATCCTAACTCGCCGCTCGAAGAAATCCCTCGCAATGGTTTTGATGATAATCTTAATGGATTGATCGATGAGAGTGACGGGGCAGTCACGCAGGACTCTGTTGAATTCTTTCTCTACATCCGATCCGAATTCAATGACCAGGATTATCTGTCGATCAATTATTTTACGGGTGAAGGAACGGGAAATCTCTTGATCGATGAAAGAAGAGATGACGGGATTGATAACGATAACGATTGGGATTCACAGTTCGATGATGTAGGCCTCGATGGCATGCCTGGAACCGGTGATACGGGTGAGGGGGATGGCATACCGACACCAGGATTTGGTGATTTGCCGGGCGAACCCAATATCGATAAGGTTGATGTCGATGAATCGGATCAGATCGGACTGACCAGCTTTAAATTCTATCGCTATGGCACCCTCACGTATAGCAACGATGACCAGATGTGGGATTTCTCACGTCCCGGCTATTTTGATAAGTCAACAACCGAAAGAGCCGATCATGATTATGTCTTTTCATCCGGATATTTCCCCTTGCGATCACACGGAGAAGAATTTTTCTCCATCGCAACCATTTACGGTATTAATGAAGTTGATATTCTCAGAAACAAAACGACGGTGCAAAAAATCTACAACTCCAATTACAACTTTGCAGTAGCGCCAAACAAACCGAAACTCACAGCCGTCGCAGGGGACAAGAAGGTAACATTGTACTGGGATGATGAAGCAGAAGAAAGTTTCGATCGCTTCCTCAAACAGTTTGATTTTGAAGGATATAAAATTTATAAAGCATCGCATCACACATTCGGCGATGCCGGTACTATTACAGATGGATTGGGATTCGATAGGTTCAAACAGCCGATCGAGATCTATGATAAAGTAGATGAAATTTTCGGATTTTTCCCGAAAGATTTCGGGGTCGGTGTGCTCTTTAATCTTGGTAACGAAACTGGTCTGGTGCATTCCTATGTTGATGAAAACGTGACCAACGGCATCACCTATTATTATGCCGTTACTGCTTATGATAGAGGTGATCTGGAAAATAATATTGGCCCCTCAGAAACAACTATTTTTGTAAACGTATCTCAATCAGGCGAAATTCAGCTAAGCGATAATGTCATTACTGTTACACCGCAGGCACCTTCACTTGGATATCAGGAAACCAAATTTAACCTCGAACCCACGAGAGTCGGAGAAGGAAAAACCTCCGGGGTCGTTGGAGTCGATATCCTCGATCCTGATGTGTTGCAGGACGGTGATGAATATGAAATCCAATTCATTGATAATTCAATGGATAATTTCGACAATGATTTAGATGGCAAGGTCGATGCAGAAGACGGGAGTGAATTAATACCAAACGAAACAACAGGATTTATCTTGAGAAACATAACTCGCCCTGTCGTGTATGATACGGTTCGTCTGTACATTTACAAAGAAGAGATTGATACGACAGTGATGATCACAAATCTTTATAATGATAATGATGGTGACCCTCACACGTTTTCGAAGGTCATCGATGGCCTGAAGATCTACGTGTACAATCCGACACCCGGAGTTATCGATGATCCCAATGATAATATATTTGAAGGAATATCGTGGGGTAAATCGATCGATTACTTTTCGGCGTATCGTATGCTGTTCGGAACATTCTCTCAACGAGGATTTGTCGAGGGGACACCTTATCCGCGACAGTATGAAATAATATTTTACGACGAATTAGTCGATACCTCTGAAGCACTTGGCGTCCCGTTAGCTGCAACGGGAACACCCTATCCATTACCTCCAGTGGAGATCAATTTCAAAGTATTTGATCCGCGTACAGGAGAAGAGTTAAAATTCGCTTTTGTGGATAATACGCCGATCAAGCAGGCGATAAGTCCTCCGAAAGGCTTTTTCTCTGCTAAAGATCGTATCATATTCTACGAAACACTGGCCAATGATTCAGTCGTCATTACACATAGCATTTTAAATAATGAAGTTCAGGATACCATGTTCTATAACCAGTACGGTAGATTTTTGGGAGCTGGTGATACATTGCGACTGTATCCTGACTTGCCCTTCAACAATCAAGTGAGATATCGCTTTATTATCAAGGGACATAGCGTAGATAAAAAAGTCGCGAAACAGAATCTTGATAAGATCAGAGTCGTTCCCAATCCGTATGTGGTCACAGCATTATGGGAACCACATAACCCGTATACTTCAGGAAGAGGGCCGCGATTAATTCAATTTATTAACCTGCCGGAGAAATGTACGATCCGCATCTACGCAGTCGATGGAACCCTGGTTCAGACCCTTTATCACGACTCAAATATACGCGATGGTTCAGAACCCTGGGATCTTATGACAAAGGACAACATGGACCTGGCATACGGAGTCTACATTTACCATGTGGACGCGCCGGGAATCGGAGAACATGTTGGACGTATGCTTATCATAAAATAGGGCGATTATGAAAAAATATATATTCATTTTAATGATCTGTTGTATGTTTTCTGAAACGTCAGCTGGTACTCTGATCCCAGCTGACCATCCTTATATTCAATATTTTGGGAGATGGGATTTTAGTGATCCTGCATCTCCATCACATTCCTGGCCCGGCGTGTATATTTATGCTGAATTTGAAGGCGCATCGATCGGTGTTAAACTAAGAGATAATTTTTGTTACTTCAATGTTTACATCGATGGTGAATTGATTAAAATCTTAAAGGGTGATTCTGATGCCTATAAAGAATATACACTCATCAGCGGATTATCTGATTCATCCCACACCATCCTATTTTCCAAGAGAAATGAAACCAACTGGACACGCTTCTATTTTCAGGGCTTCGTCCTGGATGAAGGAAAAAGTTTACTGCCTCCGAAAGCTAAACCGTTACGTAAGATCGAATTCGTCGGGAATTCGATCACTTGTGCATCGGGAAACGAATACCACTCTCCCGGTTTGGCTGATGATGTAGCCTTTTATACGAATATCGATAAAGGATTCGGGCCTATCATCGCCCGACACTATGATGCGCAGTATACGATGACGAGCATTTCCGGATGGGGCATGGTTCTCGATTGGGTTGGAAGTTGGGATAACAATCTTCCTGATGTTTTCGATCAGACGCATGTTCATATTCCTGAACCGCTGTGGGACTTTGAACAATGGATTCCTAACATCGTGGTGATTGCTTTAGGAACGAATGATTTCAGCGGATTCGGTGGTTGGGAGGGGAGTTTATTCCAGGATGAAACAGATTTATTTAAAGAACGATACCACCAGTTTATTTCTACTGTAAATGATGTTTATCCGGGCGTAAAGGTTTTAGCCGTGGCGTCATATATTGAATGGATGCGCCAGACAATTAGTGAGATTGTTGAAGAAGAGAAAGCAGTCGGACACGATAATGTTTTTTACGCGCAGTGGTCCTATTATGAGGGAGGATACGTACATGACGGCCATCCCAATGTCGCCACTCACGACAGTATCGCTCATGAATTGATATCGTATATCGACATGATAGAGCCATGGGAAGCGTATGTCGACACATTTCCGCCTTGTTTTACTAAACTTCCCCAATCCCCCTCGGTAGTTTATGAAAAAGAATTTGAGATCAATGTCGAAACCGATTCTTATTCCATCGTTAAGTTCAGCCGTGCGGATAAATCATATGAAGAAATGGAACACACCTTTACAGTGACCGGGAAGAGAAAACATTCGGCCATCGTGTACGGCGAACACGGAGATCAATTTACTCTTTATCTAAGAGCGGCGGATTTGTCTGGGAATGCAATGCAAACTTCTGTTGAATTAACGTTTGAGATCGATACGACAAAAAAGATATTGAGTTGGACTGACATCGAATACGATGATGCCGAATGGAAAAGCGGAAAAACACCCATCGGTTTCGGAAACCTGGCCGGATTAAATACGATTTCTGATTCTGTAACAACGTTATACGTGAGAAGAGTTTTCAACATCGGCGATGCGTCAGCCATCGCCGGACTTGGTGTATTTTTTAAAGGACAGGATGGAATCATACTGTATTTGAATGGCACTGAAGTCGGTAGAGAAAATTTATTTGACGACGAAGATATAACCGATTCGACTTATGCGATGGAAGCCAAATCGATTAATAAGATGTTTACCATGAATGAGCCGCAGATATCGCAGATACTGATCGAAGGGATGAATCTACTCGCTGCGGAAATCCATTTCGCAAGAACCGGAAGTAACGGTATTAAGTTTGAATCCCAGGTGATTGATGATAAATATCAGGTGCTGTTCCCATTCGGATCTGAATGGCGGTTTTATGACGCCGGTAATAGGCCCGAAGATAAAATTGTTGACATTAGTACAGGTCTGGTCGATCAATACGATCAATCCTTCCGTTTTCGCCTGCATCAAAATTATCCCAATCCGTTTAATCCAACAACATTGATCAGCTACTGGCTCTCAGCCCCCGGCCAGGTTGATCTTAGTATT
Organism: Candidatus Zhuqueibacterota bacterium; assembly: GCA_016926625.1. Classification (GTDB taxonomy): domain Bacteria; phylum Zhuqueibacterota; class Zhuqueibacteria; order Thermofontimicrobiales; family Thiofontviventaceae; genus Thiofontadaptatus. The sequence goes on along the minus strand of JAFGOE010000014.1, from coordinate 4,425 downwards.
TACAACACCCGTGGTCAGAAGGTGTGTACTCTGGTATCAGAAAAACAGATGGCTGGAAGTCATTCTATACAATGGAATGCCAGTGCTCACGCCAGTGGCGTCTACTTCTTCAAGCTTTCGACGGATCAACAGTGGACTCAAATTAAGAAACTTATTTTGCTTAAATAAGGCGAAGAGAATGACTGGTTTCAAGTGTTTTTTAATGGTCTTATTATCAGGATTTTATATTAATGGTATCTGTCAATCCCCTGAAGTTAAAATCCAGTCGGTAAATTCTGAAACTATTGGTCTCTATGAAAAATTTGAGATCCATGTCGGATTGGAAAACATCAGTTATAACAACCCCTATGATCCTGAGCAGGTGGACTTACGAGCAATCTTTACATCGCCATCCGGCAACGAATGGAGCATATTTGGATTTTATGACAACTACCAGAATGCGAATCAATGGAAAGTGCGTTTTGCACCGAATGAGACTGGGCAATGGCAATACTTCCTATCCGTGGTAATCCCGGCTGGTGAAGGGACAAGCTCAATCGCTACGTTCGAGGTGACGGACTCCGATTATCACGGCTGGATCAGGGTGTCACCTGCGAACCCACATTATTTTATTCATGATGATGGAACATCATTTTATGGTGTTGGTCCATATTATCCGTGGCAGGTTAATAACGGATCAAGCGGTTTGGGATTGCTCGAAGAATCCGGATGCAATTTATGGGGGTACTGGAATATTATGTATGATACCGGGGAAATCATCGAGTCGATGAATTCCGGCCTGGGTCGTTACGATCAACCCAAGTGTGGGCGCATTGACCAGCTGATTACCTGGTCTGAAGAACGTAATTTGAAAATGATGTTAGCGATTTGGCCGCACGACTTGTTATCGAACACAGTGTGGGCTCATCAATGGCATCAAAATCCATACAATACCGTCTGTTCGGTAGAGGAGTTTTTCGAGAGTGATGTTGCCTGGGCGTACCAGGAAAAACAGTACCGGTACATCATTGCTCGTTGGGGGTACAGCAGGGCGCTGGCGGTTTGGGAGATCGTCAATGAAATTAATGGTACTGATGGGTGGGTAGCAGGAAAGGAAGATGATGCACGCATATGGGTCGGTCGTGTTCATGATTACCTGACAGCGAATGACCCGCATCAGCGACCGACAACGGCATCGATGAGCGGCGGGCATTATTGGCCCGAGGGCTATGCCGAGGTCGATATCCCCAATGTGCACGTCTATGAAACCGGATGGCCTGCCAAATACCTGGGGAATCCGCTGCGCAGCAGCCATTATACCTATCATATGCTTGCAAACCAATTTTGGAATGATTTTGAGAAGCCGGCTATTTTTGGCGAAGCGGGTTATACCGATAGTTACGGAAAATTTGCTGCCGGATCGGATGAATACACCGCCTTGTTTCATAATGCGCTATGGGCAAGCTGGGCTGGCGGACTGGCGGCAACTCCGCTGTGGTGGGATTTTGGCTCTAAACAGTTGATGACAGCGGACGTGATGGAACAGATGTTATGCTTCTCGCAGATTGCACGGGACTACAATTATGCGTATCAGAACTTTCAGCCGTATAATATCGTAGCGGAAGGCTGCGATGTGTATGCAATGCGCAGTGATTCATCCATATTCGGCTGGGCGCGCGAAATATTCGGGAATTCCATGAGAGGACATACCTTGCAGTTTGAAGCTCTAGAAGACACCTCTTATGAGATTACGTGGTACAACACCTGGACTGCAGATATGATCGGCAAGAGTTTTATCGTGGGAATCGACACGCTGGTTACGATCTCTGTACCTGAAGAAACTGGCAATACTCCGGATGTGGCATTTTTTCTGGAAAAAACAGCAGAGGGCACAATTCCGGCGCGAATCAAGTTGAGTTCGGCCAATACAAAGATCTATGTAAAACGGAACGAACGATCACATATTCTATGCACCATTCATGATGCCGAAGGCCGGTTTGTTCGCAGCGCGAATAATCCGATACAATTTATCATTGAAGGACCCGGACGTTTCATAGGGCAGGATTTATTGGACGCTGAAACAGGCATGGCTCACATATGGTTTGCTGACGACAGCACCAGCGGAACCTCTGGTATCATTGCATCATCTCCCGGACTCATCTCAGACACACTATACATTGCGGTTTCCAATAAGATCTCAATCGACGATTTTGAAGGCTATGAATCGATCAGAGACCTGGAATATATCTGGTTTACTCGCGCGGGTACATCGGCAGAGATCTCTTTAACAACCAGTATTACCGGGGAATATGGGACAAGTTTAATGGTCGATTATGTCACCGGGAATGGACATGCTCCGTACGCCGGGGTGTACAGGTTTCTTGCTGAAGATTTTTCCATGAGCGAATATCTTGAGTTTTGGCTGAAGGCTGATGCCTCTGACCGAACGCTGGCAATATTGATTTTTGATCAAAACAGACACTACTGGCGTTACGATCATCCACTGCGGGATAATAGTCCGGAATTTCTCAGAATACCGATCAATGACTTCGTTCCGAACGATTCAGTATCCACTATTGAATTAAATGAAATTAATGAAATCTCCTTTAACATACTACAGGGAGCGAGTGAATTAGGCGGGGGAACTATTTATCTCGATGATATCAATTTTGTTATTCCAATAATCGGGACAGATATCCAGCCAGAGAGGGCAGAGATATTACCAACTAAGTTCAATTTAATGCAAAACTATCCCAATCCCTTTAATAACTCGACAGTTGTTAATTACACATTGCCGAGGGATTGCGAAGTGAAGCTAATATTATATAACGTCCTGGGACACCGGGTACGAACTTTGGTGCGTGAAAGTCAAAATGCCGGTACCCATAACGTCAGATTTGATGCGACCGGACTTGCATCGGGAGTATACTATTATCAACTTAGCGTTGGTGATTCTAAACAGACCAGAAAAATGCTGTTGTTGCGTTGAGGTTGCAAATACGATATTGTTTTCTTAATTTTTATGATTAAAGATATTTTGGTAAAAAGTGCTGTTGTGATCTATGGACACCCATAAAAAAGTAACTGAATCGCTCACTTTATTAATCGAGACGTATGATGCGTAAATTATTCTTATCGATACTCAGCATCCTGATTTTCACATCTCCTTTGCGAGGACAGATCTATAAACAGGAGGCAGAAGCTGCTCTGTTCGACAGCTTATTATTACTACATGATTCTGATGCATCTGAAGGACGGTTTGTACGAATGGAACAGAGTGGATCTTTGAAATGGATTGCTTCAATGGACGAAGAAGGCTGGTATAAGATTAACATAAATTACCGGGCTTTTAACGGAGAAAAGGAAGAATATCTTATAAAAAATGGTACGCAAATACCTGTTGGATTTGGGATTGCGGATGACTGGTCGATTTTTCATAAAGACATTTACCTGAATAAAGGCGAGAACAGTCTTGAAATAAGACCGAGTTGGGGTTACCTGGACATCGATTATCTGTGCCTGGAAAAAGCATTACCAGACTATTCGTTGACTCCGCAATATAATAATTATTATCTGGACTTCCCGAGAGATCTTTTAGTGAAGCTTGATAATTTTAAATCACCCGTTGCTGCTGTGATGATTAAGGAGAAGAGGTTGAAATTTATTCAGGAGGAATATCCCTTCGATGAAAAGTCCGCAAAGTTGATTTTACCAGGAATAAACTTCGCTGATATGGAACCCGGGACCTATACGATGACGATATTGCTCGAGAACGGAATAAAGCTTCAAGGGAATTTGACAATCCGTGCGCATCCCGAACACGACGCACTGACCATCATTGCGCCCTATGTGGATCATGGATCGGCTGTCCTGATTATCCTGCCAGATAAGAGGACGATGCTTGTCGATTGCGCTAAAGATTACATCCGTGATAAGACGTTAATTCCCTTAATACAACAGATCGGGATAGATACGCTGGACTATTTTATCCTCACACATTACCACGAAGATCATGACAGTGGGGACCGTGGGGAAAAAATAAAACAGCTGTTTCATGTGAGAGAATTTTTTGATTATCAATCATTTCGTACTGGCCAGAGTTTTGAAAAGAGTGGTGTGAACTTCAAAATATTGAATACCTATGCTGACGGAGAGGACGAGAATACTCGTTCACTCGCATTTAAAATGGAGTTTAAGGGTTTTGTCTATTCTCATGGAGCCGATATCTATGACACGAATCAAATAAAAATTCGCAATCGTTTCCCGGACGATGTGGCGGCCGATGTATATAATGCCAACCATCATTTCCATGGATCGGTCGATGTGCCGTATTTACGGGAAATGCGACCGGATGTGGTGGTGATCCAGGCGCAGGAAGCGATATATGCTCGCAGTGCGTATTGGGAAAAATATCTGCTCGATACCCGAGACTATTTGCAAAAACAT